>JAFQUP010000005.1 GCA_017408405.1 Thermoguttaceae bacterium | reverse complement strand
TGATAGGGCGGATGTGTAAGTGCAGTAATGTATTTAGCTGACCGCTACTAATGGACGATTACTTAATCGCATGATTTTAATGCTTAGAGATTTAGCTCAGTTGCTTGCTGAATTGTTCAAGTTGTCGAGTCTTGATTGACTTGATGATTTTTAACCGGTGACTATATCGTAAAGGCCCACCTGTTCCCATCCCGAACACAGTAGTTAAGCTTTCCGAGCCGATGGTAGTACTGCAAGTGCGAGAGTAGGTATTGCCGGTTTTTTTTATTTTAAACGCCTGAAATTGGCGTTTTTTTGTTTCTTGCGCGGGAAAAGAATTACGGACTTTTCTTTTACAAAAGTTAAAAAGTTTTAAAGACTGGGAATGCACAATAACTTATTCCAGGATTTTCTTATATTTTGTACAATATAAAGGCGAATGTGACGCGAACAGAGCTGTTATAGAGTTCTGCGTTAAAATTTATGTGGAAAATTATTTGTCCTCAACCCTGCCGGGATACGAACGTTTTAAAGAAGTGCATCGGCTTTTGAGGAACTATCCCGTACGGCTGCCGCTTGTCGCGGATTTTCTTCAGGAACATCGCCAGGAGCTGCATGAGATTAAGAAATTACGGGCCGCGTATGTTGAAATTGAGCCGAAAATTTTTAATACTTTCGCGTTTTTCAATGAATCCTGGAAAAAAACATGAAAGAACTGCGAAAACTTTTGGATGATAAGAAAATTCCAAAAGTTATGCAAAAAAAGATTCTGGAAGCGATGAAAAAAACGTATGACGCGAATCTGAGAACCAGAATTTCCAGAGAACGTTCCTTTGATAAGTCGGAACAAAATCAAAAGCAGGAGACTTTTGAATGGTAAATCCGGTTCTTCGAAGAGATTCACGGCAGAGAGCGTGAGCAGACCGGAAATCTGGCATATTGGATTCGTGACTCATTTTTTCCTGATTGAAAAATGGAGCTGACTGAATACGTAAAAAGGGCTTTGGAGCAGTTTAGTGGAAAGTAAAAGAAAACTCATTGGTGAGTTCTGAATTTCTGAAATTTTTTGGAGGAGGGGCTTGCAATTGTTTCGTGTGTTATGTACAATAAAAAAGAAATAGTTTTCTCCAGGATCCAAAATCGTGTTTTATTCGCCTTTCTGTCCGGCTGGGATTCCCTCCCGCGGTTCAGGCGGTTGAAAGATTTGGGTGTCGGCTTTAGAATCAGAATCTTTTGATGAAAAGATAAAATCGGGGCATTATGAATACTTCATTTAACGAAGCGGCAGTGGGGCACGATTTCATACTTTTGCGTGGTGTGTATTCCGCCGTTTGTGGTCTGGGAGACGACAGATTTGACTCCTTTTGGGGGGAAACTTAACGTACGTAGAAGGTTGAGATGAAGTTGGAAACGTTGTTTCCGTGAGTAAAATTTTTTCCTTCCTGTCTTGTTTATTGAGGAGAATCTACTATACTGGACATAATCCAGTTTTTTCAAATTCCTCGGGAGATTTTATTATGAGACGATTTTTGGATTTTTTGTCTTTCTGTTTTTGTGTCCTTTTCTCTTTCGTTTTGTATGCGGCTGATGTTTTCGGAAAGGCACCGGGGGATGCTCCGCCGAGGGATAAAGATACGCGGACTCAGCACCATTTTCGTATTACGCCGCGTGAGGGGGACGCGCATCATGA
The DNA here is from genome assembly GCA_017408405.1 of Thermoguttaceae bacterium. Taxonomy (GTDB): domain Bacteria; phylum Planctomycetota; class Planctomycetia; order Pirellulales; family Thermoguttaceae; genus RGIG3701. The sequence goes on along the minus strand of JAFQUP010000005.1, from coordinate 79,575 downwards.
TTTGAGTCTGGATTGGAATTTTGGTTTTCGGGATGAATCTGCCCGAACCTACCAGGATACGAAGGACGTGAAAGAGTGGCACGTGATGCGTCGTCCGACCACGATCCACCGTGCGCTTTGCGAGGCGGGCGTCCTGCCGGAACCGTATGTCGGGCTGAACTCAAAGCAATACGAATGGGCGGAAGGCAAGATCTGGTATTTCAAAAAGACGTTCATCCTTTCGGACGCTGAAAAAGCCCGAGTCGAGCGCGGGGACTACGTTTTTCTGTCGTTCGACGGTCTGGATTACTATTCCCGTGTCTGGTTCAATGGCGTTCATCTGGGGCGGCATGAGGGAATGTTCGGCGGGCCTGAATTTGAAGTCTCCAAACTTTTGAAAAGGGACGGTGAGAACGAGATCACGGTCGCGCTTGCGTCGGCTAACGTGAATCGTCCGGTTCATGACGGCGGGCGGAGTGATTCGTACCACATAAAACCGTGGTCCACCGCGGCTGGAAGCGGCGTGGAACCATTCTATACGCTGGGATTCTGGCGCGGTGCGCGGCTGGATTTCGCGCCGAAAACGCATATGGAGCGGCCGTTCCTCACGACCAGGTCGATCTCACCGGACGGAAAACAGGCTGTCGTGAAATTCGAGACGGAAATTCTTTCCGGGGTTCACTCGCTGGCTCTCGAACAATACAGAATGCACAATCACCAAATGGACGCGAAAACGCCCGCGTACGGATTACTTCCGCCGGGTGAACCTGGCGGGAAACGGTACTCGGTTCGCCTTACGCTGAGCCGGGAGGGGCAGAAATTCGAGCGGGAATTTCCCGTTCAGCCGAAAACACGCCGAAGCTGGGTTCGGGGGGAAATCACGCTGGAAAACCCGGCGGTCTGGTTCCCGAACGGACTCGGCGCGCAGCCGCTTTACGACGTGAAGGCGGAACTGCTGGCCGACGGCAGGACGCTGGATGAGATTGGTTTCCGTTTTGGGGTCCGAACGATTGAGTGGGAGGAATCAACAGGTCCGAAACTGGGGGATCGCTGGGGAAAATGGCAGTGTGTCGTGAACGGAAAACCAGTTTTCCTCAAGGGCGTGAACTGGATGCCGATCGACGTTTTGCGCGATTTGAAACCGGAAAAGTACCGCTGGTACCTGAGCCTCGCCCGAGACGCAGGGATCCGCATCATGCGAGTCTGGGGACCGGGCCTCCGTGAAGAGGAAGCGTTTTACGATGCCTGCGATGAGTTCGGGATCCTGGTCTGGCAGGATTTTTCGATCGGGAATCAGTCGTCGGATGGCTGGCCGCACGATGTTTTTGAGTCGGAGGTTCTTCAGACGATTTACCGACTGCGGAACCGCACCTCGCTGGCAGTCTGGTGCGGCGGGAATGAGTTCAACCCGTACTGTCCTGGAAACACGGCCAAAATCGGGATCATTGAGCGTGATCTGGACGAGTTCGACGGAACGCGCAAGTTTCTGCGCACTTCGCCGGATGAAGGCGCGTATCATGTCTATCCGGACTGGGACGCGAACTGGTACAAACGGAGTTTCGCCGATTATCCATACCTTGCGGAGAGTGGGATTCACTCGGTCGTTTCGCCGCGGTCGCTCCGTCCGTACATTAATCCCGCCGAGTACCAGTACGCCAACAAAATGTACGCCGAGGAGTACCGCAAACTCGCTCCGGAGTCGGTGCACCACTACGTTGAGTACTTTCCCAGCCGCGTTCCGCGTATGCTGACGAGAGCGTCGCATTTCGTGACGGCAGCGTCGATGGATCTGGAGTCGCTGGCGTTCGGTTCCCAGATGGGGGCGGGAGAGTTTTACCAGGCAATGTGCGAGGGGGTGCAGGCGAATTACCCCGTCACGACCGGTATCATGCCTTGGGTCTTTTCGCGTTCCTGGCCGACGATCGCGGCGATCCAGCTCGTGGATGGAACGGGCCAGCCGGTCGCTCCGTATTACTTCGTGCGGCGCGCGTACGAACCGACGCACGTGATGCTCGATCTCCCGCGGATTCTCTGGAAAGCCGGCGAAAAGGTCCCGATGAGGGTGAAAGTTCTGAATTTGGATCTGAAACCCGCGTTTTCGGGCGAGCTGCGCGTTCGTGTGCTGGACGATTCGCTTCAGACCGTTTACGAACAGAACAAAACGTGGAACACGACAGATCAGGCGGAGGAAGGGGGCGGGATGGCACCGCCCGCGATGGAACTCCCCGCGTTTCAGATCCCGGCAGAGTACCGGAGCCGTTTTTTCTTCCCGGTTGCGGAACTCTGGGCGGAGGGTAAGCTGGTCTCGCGCAGCGTGTACTGGCCGCGCACGATTCCGCAGATGGAAAAGCCCGAATTTTACGGGAAGTATACGGCTTCGCCAGTGAACTGGCCGGCGGCCGCGGAGGATTTCGCGCCTTTGACCGAAGTGATGAAAAAGGCGCCGCGGTCATCCGTGAAGATGGAGATCCTGGACGAAAAAACGACTCGTGACGGCTCGTATCGGCTGACGGAGTACGTGGTCCGGATCCAGAATACGGCGGCGGTTCCGTCGCTCATTACGTGGTTTGACCTTGAACCGGCGGACTGTCAGTTCGTTGTCGACGATAATTACTTCTTCCTCGACGCCGGCGAAACACGCGAGCTGAAACTTCGCGTGCGCGAAGACTGGACGGATGTGCCGGCAGAAAAGAGGTGGAGCGTGAAAAGCCTGCGGTAAAGCAGCCGCGGCTTGACAAGAGATAACGCGTATGCTAAATTAAAAGGAGGAGCGGGACGTACTGGTCTGTGAACATTTCCGGAAAATGAAGTATTTTTGAGATATTGTTGAGTTCCAGGAGTGAAAATATCAGGAGCGATTTATGAAAAAGGAGTTTCTGACTGCGGTAACTTTCGTGATTGTTTTTTGCGGATATATTCTGGCACAGTCCGAGTACGCTCGGCAGGTCGCGGAATCGTATCGGGAAAGTCCGATTTATCGTCATTACGTGACTTCGGGTGATATGCTCGTGAATCAGCCGGATCATGTGGTTTTCATTCCGAAGCAGGAACCAATGGTGCTCGGCGACCGGTACAATGACCACTTTCAGGTTATCGCGCGTGACGGAAAGCTCTTCGCGTTCTGGACGCAGGCGTCACGTGAATCGGATATTGACCAGCACATTGCCTTTTCAAAAAGCGCGGACGGCGGGAAAACGTGGAGCGCGATTCAGGTTTTGGCCGGGTCGCCGAACAAAAGGAATCCGCAACTTCGTGCCAGCTGGCAGCAGCCGATAATTTCAAAGTCCGGGCGGATCTACGTGCTTTGGAATCAGCAGACGACATCACGCGGGCCGCACTGGGGTAAATGTTTCGGGATATTTTCGGATGATCAGGGGGAAACATGGTCCGCGCCGAAGGAGGTTCAGATTCGCAAAACGCTTCAGGATGCCGCTCCGGAGGATCCTCCGTTTTGGTGCAATTGGCAGAGGCCGCTGCGTTTGGGCGAGGACGGAAAGTATCTCGTGGGGTCTTCACGCTTTGGGCGTTCGGAGTTTTGGCAGTTTGAAAATATCGATGAGGACCCGGCTGTGGAAGACATTCAGATCAGTTTTTTCATGGCGGGTGAGAAGGCACTGGCGGTTCCGGAGGCTGAAGTTGGCCCATACGATCCGACCTGCGAGGAGCCGAGTATCGTGAAACTTCCTGACGGCCGGCTGTTCGCGATCATGCGCACGCACGTCGGGTACATTTACTGGAGTCAGAGCCGCGACCAGGGAAAAACGTGGGACACGCCGAAAAAACTCTTGAATCGGGACGGAGGCAAGCCATTTCTTCATCCCTGTTCGCCCTGCCCAATGTACGACTGGAAGGGGTGCGAGGCGGGAAGCGGTCTTTATTTCGCGCTCGTGCATAATTATTTTGATTTCAACAAAGTGGGCGATTTCAATCAAGATCGGCGAGAGCTTTACCTTATCGCGGGAAAATTCGTGGAAGGCGCGGAGCAGCCGATCTGGTTCACGGAGCCGAAAATGTTTTTTCCAAGGAAACGCTGGAATTCGATCTATTCAAGCTACACGTACGAAAATGGAGAGGGAATTCTTTGGTTCAACGATGTGAAAGTCTTCCTTTACGGTCGAAATATTGGCGACGAATGGTTTAAGGGCGTGGAAGAACTTAAGTAAACGTCTCGAAAAACAATCAGAAAACGGATAATTTTGATTTTTGAGATTGTTGCCGAAAATTTCGAGTATTTCCGAATACGCGGAACTTATCGCGGCTTTCAATCGAAGCTGCTCTCTTACCGAAAAACAGTTTTGGGCGGTTTCATAAAAAGTTTATTTTAAGGAGAATAATCATGGAAAGTTATCAATATTCAGAATCGGTATCTCTTTCGTCCGTAAATGAACGGGGACGATTTCTCGCTCGGACATATTTCCATCTCGCGGGGGCGATTGGCGCGTTTGCCGCGCTTGAAGCCTATTTACTGAATCTGCCCGGTATTGAAAATCTGGTAATGAAAATGACGCAGGGGCAGTATTCCTGGCTGATTGTTCTTGGTGCCTTTATTTTCATCAGTTGGCTGGCGGAACGCTGGGCGAATAACGCGTCGAGCCTGTTGACGCAGTATCTCGGTTTGCTGCTTTATATCGCGGCGGAGGCAGTTATTTTTGTTCCGATTCTCTTTATGGCCCAGACATTTTATCCCGGCGTAATTCCGGCAGCGGCGAAAGCGACAGGAGTTTTGGTACTTCTTTTGACCGCCGCGGTATTTCTTACGCGTAAAGATTTTTCATTTTTGCGGACCGCTTTGGTGTTCTGCGGTTTCGCGGCTTTAGGGTTGATTGCGGCCGCGATCGTTTTTAATTTTCCGCTGGGAGGAATTTTTACGTACGCGATGATCGGTTTTGCCTGCCTTTACATTTTGTATGACACTTCCAATATCCTTCATCATTACTCCACAAATCAGTACGTTGGCGCGTCGCTGGCGCTTTTCGCGTCAATTGCCCTGCTTTTCTGGTACATTCTTCGGCTTTTCATGAGTCGGGAATAAGCATGGAGAAGGTAATTTTTTCGGAATGAACCAGAATTTGAGTACGGATTGATTTCAGGGAGAAAAAAGAATGGCCTCATTCAATGGGGCCTGGATTTAAGATCCTTAAAGTGCTTGGGGCCTATTGGGATTAAATTTTGCCCGATGCTTAAAACTTGATTTAATCCCGGCTCTTCCTGGTGATTCGGCATGGATTTTCGACTGGCTTTCCGTTTAATTTTTGCCCCCTACCCCCCTCGACAAAATGATCAATTCGTGTTAAAATAAAAAAGGCACAGATTTTTTTGTCTGGAGGAGTTTGAATTTTTCAGACAAGTAAAATCCGGAAATTCAAGATTAATTCCCCTTATTCATATTCAATCAAATTTGGAAGGACTTTGAAAATGCGTTCAGACATGATCAAGAAGGGTGACGCCCGCGCGGCTCACCGTGGTCTGCTTCGTGCGACCGGAGTGAAAGAAGAAGATTTCGGCAAGCCGTTCATCGCGATTTGCTGCAGCTACACGGACATCGTTCCGGGCCACGTTCATCTGAACAAAGTCGCGGAAGTTGCGAAAGAATGCGTCCGTCAGGCTGGCGGTGTGCCGTTCGTCTTCAACACGATCGCGGTCGATGACGGCATCGCGATGGGACACGTCGGCATGAAGTACTCGCTCGCAAGCCGTGAACTGATTGCGGACACGGTCGAGACCATGGTCAACGCCCACTGTTTCGACGGCATGATCTGCATCCCGAACTGCGACAAGATCGTCCCCGGTATGCTTATGGCGTCCGTCCGATGCAATATCCCGACGGTCTTCGTCAGCGGCGGTCCGATGGAAGCTGGAAAACGTCAGGGAAAAGCGATCGACCTGATCGACATTTTCGTCGGGGCGGCCGCCAAACAGCAGAACCGCATGACGGAAGAAGACCTTCTCGACATTGAGCAGAACGCCTGCCCGACCTGCGGCTCCTGCTCCGGAATGTTCACGGCCAACTCGATGAACTGCCTCTGCGAAGCACTCGGTATGGCCCTCCCGATGAACGGTACGATCCTGGCGACGAGTGCGGAGCGCAAACGTCTCTACCAGAAAGCGGCTGAGCGCGTCATTGCGATGGTCTATGAGCTGGAAGAAAAAGGTGTGGAATTCAAGGGGCTCCCGCGAGACATCATTACTCAGGACAGCATCGACAATGCGATGGTCCTCGACATGGCGATGGGCGGAAGCACGAATACGGTCCTCCACACCCTGGCGATCGCGCAGGAAGCGGGAATCAAATACGACATCAACCGCATCAACGATCTGAGCCTCAAAACACCGAACGTCTGCAAAGTCTCGCCGTCGATCCACTACCATATTGAAGACGTTCACCAGGCCGGCGGTATCCACACGATCCTCGGTACGATCAAACGCGGACGTCCGGAACTCCTGAAACTGGACGCCCTGACCGTCACGGGCAAAACGCTCGGCGAAAACATCGCGGAATGGGACATTCGCTCCCGCGATACGGTCTGTCAGGAAGCGCTTGAGCTGGCGGCGATCGAACCGGGCAACTGCCGCAATACGCCGGCGATGAGCGTTGAACGCAAAGCGAAGAACATCGACGAACTGGAACTCAACTTCGATCCGCAGGACTGCATCCGCGAGGTCGAAAATGCGTACAATCAGGAAGGCGGACTCGCGATCCTCTTCGGCAACCTGGCTCCGAACGGTGCTGTGGTGAAGACGGCAGGCGTGAAGCCGAGCATGATGCAGCATACCGGCCCGGCCGTCATTTTCGAGAGCGAAAACGAAGCGTACGACGGAATCGTCGCGGGCAAAGTGAAGGCTGGCGACGTGGTCGTCGTGCGTAATGAAGGTCCGAAAGGCGGTCCCGGAATGCAGGAAATGCTCGCTCCGACGACGGCGATCAAGGGCGTGAAGCTGGATGATTCCGTCGCACTGATCACGGACGGACGTTTCTCCGGCGGTACGGCTGGTGCGTGCATCGGCCACATCAGCCCGGAAGCCGCAGCTGGTGGTCCAATCGGTCTGCTGAAGGACGGCGACATCATCGAGATCGACATTCCGGCACGTAAAATTGCCGTTCAGGTCTCCGATGAGGAACTTGCCGAACGCAAAAAGAACTGGACGAAGCCGGAACCGCGCTTCAAGTCCGGCTGGATGGCTCGTTACGCTGCGCTGGCGACCAGTGCGGATACCGGTGCGGTCCTGAAGTATGAATGATCTTTCTGAATTTCAGTTAGATTAAAGTTAAGAGTTAAAAAGGCCTTCTTCCTGAATAATCGGGATGAAGGCGCATTTTCTAAAGTAAATTGGACTAAAGATTCACCCGTCACCAGAGGAAAAGACTATGGAAAGCCGCTCCCCCGAACATCTTTCGGAAAGTCTTGAGGATTACCTGGAAGCGATCCTTCAGATCATCAATAAAAATGGCGTAGCGTGGCCGCGCGATATCGCGAAAACGATGAAGGTATCCAATGCGTCTGTGACTGGGGCATTGCGGGCTTTGTCGGAACGGAATCTGGTGAATTACGCGCCGTATGTTTTCGTAACGCTCACTCCAGAAGGTGAGGTTCGGGCAAAAGAGATAGCGAGCCGTCACGCGAGCATTCAGGGGTTTTTGAGGGATTTTTTGGGTGTTGAGCCACAGCTTGCGGATGAGACCGCATGCAAAATGGAACATATTCTCGCTCCGGAAATCATTCAGAAATTCGTTCGTTTGGCGGCATTTATGAAATCCAGCCCGTGCGGAGGAAAGGAATGGCTTGAGCCGGGAATTGGAACGTGCGAACATTGCCGAAATTGCGCGGCGAAAGACAGCTGCGGCAAGGTCGAAAAGAGTGAAAAATAGATTTAGTTGATCTGTTTCTCAAAAAAAACGAAAGATAAGCGGTCGTTGATTTTTTCTGTTTTAAAGATATGGAAACCAGCGCGGCGATAAAGGGCAATATTTCCCAAATTGTCCGCGCGGGTAAAAAGTTCGGTACGTAAGTGGGGAAGCGACGATTCGATTTCATCCAGAAGACGCAGGGCGATTTTTTGTCGGCGAAAATCAGGGTGAACGATGAGTTTTCCCAGCAAAAGAGTCTCGTTTTTTTTCTGGGCGCGAATGGATCCTACGATTTTTCCCGTATGTTCGTCAACGGCCTTCAGAATTGGGCCAAGATTGAATTCCGCGTGAATTTCTGAAAGCGTTTCGGTCATCGGCTGAATTGTCCAATCATTCAGGGCCTCTGCCTCGGACTGAAACGCGAGTTTCTGAAGAGCCAGGATTTCAGGAAGGTCTGTTTCCAGTGCGGGAGTGAAGATCATTTTAGCCTCGCAGGCATGGGGATGAGATGAGGGAGGAAATGTTTAAAATGGATTTCCTCCCGTTCGGATTTGGTGTCAGCCGAGATTCAGCATGTTTTCCAGAGCGATTCGCGCGTCTTTCGCGATTTCGTTTGGTACGGAGACAAGATTTTCCAGTGTGTCGTTTTCAAGTTGCTCCAGTGCGCTGAAAAGTGACTCCGGCGTGTTTCGAGCCATGTCTTCGCATGGATGCGGTTTTCCGAGATGCTGAATCGAGAGTTCCGGATATTCGTTTTTAAGACGTTCAACCAAGTGCGATTCCGTGCCAATGATGAATCGGTCACCAGATTGAGCGTTTTGGATTTCCTTGATGATGAAAGCGGTGGAGCCGGCAGATTCACTCTGGCAGACGAGTTCCTGAACACATTCAGGATGAACGATGAGTTTCGCGTTTGGATTTTCTGTTTTCAATTCAGCGGCTTTTTGAGCGTCCATCTGATTATGAACGGGACAAAAACCTTCCCAGAGGATGATTTTCGCGTTTTTAATATTTTCCGGTAAAGCTCCTTCCACTTTTTTCCACATGACGATTTGCTCGCGCGGGATTCCCATTTCCAGGGCCGTATTTCTTCCAAGATGCTGGTCCGGAAGGAAAAGGATCCGGGATTTCTGTTTCAGTGCCCACTCTAAAACACGCCGGGCATTTCCTGAAGTGCACACGACGCCTCCGTGACGACCGCAGAACGCTTTGATTTCCGCGGAACTGTTGACGTAGGTGACGGGAAGAATATCTTCCGTATTGACTAATTCACCAAGACGATTCCAGCATTCAGTAACTTCCGCCATATTTGCCATATCCGCCATGGGACAGCCGGAAGTCATGCTGGAAAGAATGACCGGGATTCGTTTTCCGTCGCGTTTAGCGAGTTTTTCAGGTGAATTGGCCAAAATATCCGCGGTTTCAGCCATGAAATGAACGCCGCAAAAGATAATCGCTTCACAGGTTTCATCCGCCGCCGCGATCTGGCTCAAGGCCAAGCTGTCTCCTTGGCGGTCCGTCAGCGCGATCGTTTCGTCCGGAATGTAGTAGTGTCCAAGAATGAGCAGCTTTTTACCCCATTGGGCACGAACAGAACGAAATTCCTGAACATCGTGGATTTTCATAATTGGTATCTTGTCCTTTTTAAAAGGTTTCCGAGCCGTAAAAGGGTTCGGGAGAAGGAAAAGTCAGAAGTTCACCAAATTTAAAGTTAGCGGGAACTTCCGTCAAGTATATCAGATTTTATTGGAATTTCAAGCCCCCCGAAGGTAATCCGCGAAAGAGGAAAGAGGTCGGGGAGCTTTGGAAAAGGATTACGCGTGAAGGGGACCTGACACGAAATCATTTGGAAAAAGTGGTTTTCCAGCTGTTAGCGGCTTCACCGGCCATCATTTAATGCCCGGGACATGATTCAGAATGAGTAATCATCCTCTTCCGCGCGTGCGGCTTCATGACGAAGGCGTTTTTCGTATTTTTTTTGTTTTATGTCGATTTGCTCACGGTAACGAACATACTCATCTTTTTTGTCAAACTGAATCGCCAGATCCGCCAGCCGGCGGCCCTCGTCAAAATCCTGGCGATTAACCGCGGACTGTGAATCGATATAGAAACGTCTCGCGCGTGACGCGTCGGAATTCCAACTGATGACACCGATCGCGACAGTAATAATGATTAGGGCGCCGAAACAGAAAAAACCAATCGCGGAATTGGAATTGGCGGAATTTTTTCGGGTTGACGTATTTTTGGAGGCGGAACTGAAATTTCCTCTGCTGGATTGTCCAAAATGCCCCGTGTTCGAAACTCCGCTTTGCGCGCCAAAATCAAGGCCTTGGGCTTGACCTGGAAAACCGCTTTGTGCCGGAACGGAGCCTGCCTGCTGCCAATTCATTTGCCCCATTTGCTGGTGCGCGGCTTGCGCCTGCTGGAACATCATCGGATCCATTGCCTGTTGCGGCATTTGCGCGGCTTGCGCGTGCTGGAACATCGCCGGATCCATTGCCTGCTGCGGCATTTGCGCGGCTTGCGCGTGCTGGAACATCGCCGGATCCATTGCCTGCTGTGCCGAAGTAACCGGCGATTCTGGCATTTCCTCGGAATCCCCGTCTGTTTGAACGGCAAAGGGAGAGGCCATTTGAACTCCGGATTTTTTCTGACCGGTGATGAAGTTCTCGTATTCTTTGCGGCGGGCATCATCTAAAAGACAGAGACGGGCGGCCGCGATTTCGTTCATGAGAGCTTTCAGTTCCGGAAGGTTTTCGTCCGTTTTTTGCTCACGCAGGCTGTCAGCGCGTTTCTGGGCCGCTTTTTTGATCGTTTCCGGATCGGACTCGAGAGGCTGAAGTCCAAGCAGAGTGTAGTGATTCGGAGGAATCTGACGGCCGGAAATGCCAAGGTATTTTTGATAAAGAGTCGGTTCAGGCGCGGCGTTTTCCATGGAATGTTCCTTTAAGTGACGTGTTAAAAACAAAAAAGGGAAAAAAGCATGATTTGACAGGAAAACCATCATGAATTTATTTTAAATATATTTCCGGAAAAGTCAAGTGTTTTAACTGGTCCAGGGGGATTTTTTATTGAAAAATTGGGACATTTGGTGAAATTTCTTCCTTCCCCCTAGTAAAATTTTTAATTCCTAGTATAATAGAAAAAATTAGAGACTTTCCACGAACTGTTTTTCAGTGAGAAAAAAGAGCGTATTTTGAAATTTTGAAAGGTACCTGAAATTTCTCGTATCCTGAAATACGCGGGATATTCGGGAACAAAAACGAAAATCAGGATTATTCTTTTTTCTGGAGATTGAGTTTTGGAAAGTTCCCTTTAGTGTGTTTACCATTGCCTTAAAAGGAGATTTATTAAATGTCTAAAACTCACCCTATCCTTTGCGGAATGATTTCCTGCGCGGTTCTGGCGGGTGGAGCTGTTCTGGCCCAGGCTGATGAAGTGCGTCCGTGGCAGGTCAATTCTATTGAATGGTTCTCAAAAATCACCAAAGCCGCTCCGGTTGAAAACGCCGATGCCGCTACTGAAGACGAAATGAAGCCGTATACTGAAAAAATCGCGGGTACGGACATTACGTTCGACATGGTTCCGATTAAGAGCGGATCCTTCATGATGGGTGCCACGGAAGAAGAACTGGAGGAATACGGCGTTGAGGCTGACGAATACATGGGAATCGACAACGCGGCTGAAACTCCGCAGCGGGAAGTGAAAGTCGATGCCTTCTGGATGGGAAAATGCGAAGTGACCTGGAAAGAATATGAAGCTTGGTCCGCTCGTTTGGAAAAGCAGATTCGCGAGTCCAATAATTTCCAGGATACTGAACTGGAAACGCTCGCTGACGGTATCGTCCGCCCCACTCCGCCGTATACCGACATGACCTTCGATATGGGCAAAGACAATTGCCCGGCTATCGCCATGTCTGTTTATGCCGCCCAGATGTACTGCAAGTGGCTTACCGCGAAAACCGGACGTTACTATCGTCTGCCGACCGAAGCGGAATGGGAATATGCCTGCCGTGCCGGTTCTGATACGCCGTATAGTTTTGGCGATGAAGACATTGATGATTACGCATGGTACTACGACAACGCGGAAGACAAGTACCAGCAGGTTGGTCAGAAGAAACCCAACGCCTGGGGACTTTACGACATGCACGGAAATGTTCGTGAATGGTGCCTGGACCAGTATCTGGTTGATGGTTACGCGGATGCTGGAAATGAGAATCCGCTTGTGAGCAAAGAAGGCCGTAAGCGCTATCCGACCGTTGCCCGCGGCGGTTCATGGTATGATGACGCGGAAAATCTCCGAAGTGCCGTTCGTTTTGGTTCCAATAAATCCTGGAACCAGGATGACCCGCAGATTCCGAAATCCATTTGGTACGAAGCGTCCGCGAAGGAAGTTGGTTTCCGTGTCGTGCGTCCGTTGGCTGTTCCGACGGCAGACCAGGCCGCGGCTTTCGAGCCGGATCCGGAAGAAGCCGTTAAATACGGTAAGCTCAACGCTCGTCAGCAGAACTAAGTTCTGATTTTCGCGTGAGAGAGTAAATAAGAGGAGACTCAATGAGTCTCCTTTTTTATTGTCATTCATTTGTTTTTCTCAAACTTCCCTGAAAATTGGTAAAAATTTATCCAAATAGCTGTCCCCCCTACTGGACAAAAAGTTCAAATGTGTTAAAATAAACCATGTAAAATCGACACCGTTAAAAATGGAGATAAGGTGCCTGATCTTTTATCCCTCACTAACAGGAGAATTCAAATGGAACGCGTTTTTAATTTTTCCGCCGGTCCGGCTGTTTTACCGCTTCAGGTTCTTGAAGAAGCTCAGCGTGATCTTCTTGCTCTTCCGGGAACTGGAATATCCATTCTTGAGATCAGCCACCGTTCCAAGACGTTCCAGGCGATTATTGACGCGACAGAAGCCAATATTCGCAAAGTGATGAATGTTCCGGATAACTATAAAGTGCTTTTCCTTCAGGGCGGCGCTTATCTGCAGTTCGGTATGGTTCCGATGAACCTGCTCAAAGGACGTTCCGCTGACTATATCTGCACGGGAACGTGGAGCACGAAAGCGTTTAAGGAAGGCGCGTCTCAGGGAACACTTCGCTGCGCGTGGGACGGCAAGGCGGAAGGGTATGTCCGCACTCCGGAAAATAGTGAATTGGATTTGGATCCGAACGCGGCTTATGTTTACTATACTTCAAACGAAACGATTCAGGGCGTGCAGTTCAAAGATGAGCCGAACACGGGAAATATTCCGCTGATTTGCGACGCTTCCAGCGAATTTATGTACAAACCGCTTGACATCAGCAAATACGGCTGCATTTATGCCTGCGCGCAGAAAAACTGCGGTCCCGCCGGAGTCACGATTGTCATCATGCGTGAAGATCTGGTTGAGGAAAGCGCGGATGGACTTCTCGGCGTACTTTCCTACAAAAAAATGGCGGAAAACGGTTCCATGCTCAATACTCCGCCCTGCTTCTCGATTTACGTTGTGAAACTCGTTACCGACTGGATTTTGAATACCATTGGCGGTGCCGACAAACTTTACGAGCTGAACCAGAAAAAAGCACAGCTTCTCTATGATGTGATTGATAATTCCAATGGTTTCTACCTTGGTCATGCCAAACCGGAATGCCGTTCGCTGATGAATGTGCCGTTCAAAATGGCGACGGACGAACTCAACGACAAATTCCTGGCGGATGCCAAGGCCGTTGGACTTGAATCCCTTAAGGGACACCGCAGTGTTGGCGGTTTCCGCGCTTCGATCTACAACGCGATGCCGCTGGAAGGTGTCGAAAAGCTGGCTGCGTTCATGAAAGATTTCGCGCAGAAAAACGGCTGATGACGGATATTCTCTAATTGGTTTATCCTAACGATTTTTTATTGAGACAAAAAGCACAGAGCGTTTTGGGGCGTTCTGTGTTTTTTATTAATTAAAGAAGGACGCGGAAAACGCGAAATGGCTCAAAATGCTTTTTTCGCGATGAATCTTGAAAAACCGTGTGTCTGTCTGCTGGAATTGGAAGCAAATAAAACAGGATGAAATATTCCAGATGATAAGGCTAAAAGTTGGAGTCCATAAAAAAAGCCTTGCGCGAACGCAAGGCTTAAGCGGAAGACACGAGACTCGAACTCGCAACCCCTGACAGGGGCACCTCATTTCCAATGAGGCTGCTAGCCATTCGCTTATCTTCCAAATTTGATAAACTATTTATACTCGAAAATGAAAATATTTCAAGGCCCCCCTATCTGATTTTTTTAAAAAAAGGCAAATTTTTTTATTGGGGGTTTTGAAAAGGACGAAATCATGAGAGTAACAAAGATTTTTTGGGATAGAGAGTTTTGTGGAATTTAAAGGATAAAAATGAACTCACTACTGAAAGGAATTATTTTTCAAATTCTTTTTGACTTTTTTCTGTTTTGCGGCGTTGGTCTGGCGGCTGAACCGAAAGACGCGGTAGAGAAAATTGATTCAAGTGAAGAAAGTACCGTGGAGCGCGTGATGGTTTTCCCTGAAATAAATGAAGGAAGAACGGAACAGGCGTTTTTTTCGGAGGCCAGGCCGGAAAAGCTATGCCTTTTTCATTATGTTGCCTGGGGATTTGACCATGTCGGAAGGTACGATGAATGGTTCAAAAATCCGCGTTTTTCAGACCCATTAACGGATCGAACACTTTTGGGGAAGAACCTTCAATGGGATTCCGGAGTTGGTGAGGCGGTGCGTCGTCAGATTGATACTGCCCGGCTTTACGGAGCGGATGGTTTTGTGGTTGATGTCGTACGAACCGATGCGTTCTGTTCAAGCATGAGCAGGTTTTTTCGCGCGGCGGAGGGAACCGATTTCAAGATAGTTCTGTGCGTCGATAATTATGCCCGTTCAACGGTTTCCGAGCTGGTCAAGTCGCTTCAGGAGTTTACCCGACGGTATCGAAATCATCCAAACAGCTGGCTGGTTGATGACAGACTGGTAATTTTCGCGTATAATTTGGGAGTTTCCGCGGAGGATTGGGGAAAAGTTCAGGCGGAATTAAATTCGGATCCTGAAACGTCAGTTTATGTTTTGCCGCGTTTGATTCGTGAGGGGGTTCGGAGGGAAGATCCGGCTGAACTTCAGAATTGGCTTTCCGTTTGTGACGGTATTTACGATTTCGGCTGCAACGGATTTTTTCTGGAGGAAATGAAAGATCGTCTTCAAGCGGGAAAGGAGGCGATTTTTGAAAGCGAACGAAAAAGCGAAAAAGAAATTATCGGCATGGGAAGTCCAGAGAAAAGCGGGAAAAAAATGCTTGTTGCCGGGATCGCGCCTGGATATCTTGGGTTCGCGACTGGTTTTTACCGTCCATTTCTCAATACGCGGTCACTGCGCGATAATTGGGCTGCTGCCATGGCGGTTGGAGCGGAGCACGTTTGCGTCACGACATGGAATGACTACGCGGAACATACCCATTTTGAACCTTCCGTTCATAATCGAACGGCCTTGCTTCGGCTGAATCAGGAGTTTATTCGGCTCTGGCGGGGTGAGCCGGCCCCAAAACGTCCGCCGGAGGTACTTCTTGGCTGGCATGAGGAAATACTTGACGGGAGTGATTGGACTCTTGAGATTTTGAATTTTTCATATTCGACAGAAAAAGAGATTTTTTTCCTGCGTCTGCTGGATGAAAAGGGGAAGCTCTTGAAGGAATTTGCTCCAATTCCGCTGCCGAAGGAGAAAATGGCGGTCACGACGTTGAGAGTGCCGGAAGAAATGATGAAAGCGTGGCGTCTGGTACGTATTCAGGGAGCGAAGATGACAGAAAAAGAGGCGGCTGAAAAAAGGAATGGTCAAGAATGGGATAGCGTGTTTCGGGAACTTCCGCCTATGGTTCGCCGTTGCGGACATATTGAGACACCGAGAACGGTACGTACCGTCTGGAGTGAGCTTTCGTGCTGTCCGGCGGAGTTACGTCTGGAAGGAGAAAAAGCAGTTATTCTTCTGAAAACCTGGACCGCTGCCGGCCGCCTGGAACTGGTGCGTAACGGATGGCCTGTTTGGGAGGAGGAGATCAGCCATATTAAGGCACCGGTTTTTCGGCGGGAGGTGACGCTTCCGGCGGAAAGAGCTCCATGGGACGTTTACTACGCGCGATTTACGAATGTTTCTGACGGGGTTTCATGGAGTAATCCGGTCAGTCGTATTTCAGGCCCGTCCGATGAGATGGTGAAGCGAAAGATTCTCCGTACTGGAGCGGATTTTGATGAGGAATGGGGAATCTGGATCCGCGCGATTTCACGAATGAAAACACCGGTTTGGGAAGAACGTGAGATTCCTGCCTGGGCTGATTTCAGGTTGGATTTTTCTTTGAAAGAACCTCAAAATTCGGAGAAAAATATCATCTTTTCGGCCTCTGGATGGCGTTTGCCGATGCTGATTTCAGAGGAAAAATGGATATGGGATGAGGAAAGCGGAGCGAATGTTCTGGAATTTAGCGGAAAGACATTTGGAAGATTTCAGAGCCGCACGTTTCCAGTGGGGCCATTTCGGATCAATCTGGAAATTATGCCAAAGAAAACGGGAAGAGAGATGGTGCTTTTTCATGATACGGGGGGCGTGAAAATCGCGCTGGATGGGGAAGGATTAATTACGTTTTCAAATCGAAAACAGACTCTTCGCAGCCAATTGCCCGTAACTTTCGGGAAGTGGATTCTCATTACCGCGCGATATGATGGGCAGCGTCTGGTACTTTCAGTGGACTCGCGGCAGGTTGCGGAATGTCCTGCCTCTTCTATTCGGAGCTTGATTAATTCAGTGCCTTTTGTCGGCTGTGATTCAGAAAAGCAACATTTTTTTGAAGGAAAGATGAGACGGCTCGCGATTTATTCGGAGTGAATCTTTTTTTACGAAAAACGGCGTTTGGGGGAAACCAGACGCCGTTTTTTATGGTGGTCAGACCACGGGAGACAGAATCGATTCATTGGGCGGATTATCTTCGGGATTTTCCTGAATTTTTTCTTCAGAAACCGCCTCCGATTTTGGATCTGACTCCGTTTCTGAGGGTTCCTCCGATTTCTTTTCACCTTCTTCAAAGTCGAAGACCATTGGCGGCGGTGCGCCGAATACGTCGATTACGAGGCTAAAGAGGAGAGGAACGACAAGAAGAGTGAAAATAGTCGCGAAGGAGAGACCGCCGAGAACGACAGACCCCAGTCCACGGTAAAGTTCACTTCCGGAGTCGCTTCCGAGAACGAGCGGAAGCATTCCAAAAACGCTTGTTCCAGTGGTCATGAAAATCGGACGCATTCGGGTCCTTACCGATTCGCGAATTGCTTCACGCGGCTCCATTGGCTGGATTCGGTCTTCTTCAGACTCGCCAAATCCCCGCATATAGTTGAGAGCCTGGCAGACGAGCAGGATCGCGTTATTCACCACGATTCCGATGAGAATGACGAAACCAAGCATCGTCAAAACGTCGAGCGTCTGCATTGGGTCAACCTGCTTTAGCCAGTAAAGTCCAATGAATCCGCCAACCGCGGCCAGCGGCACACTGAAAAGAATGACCAACGGATAAATGAAATTCTCAAACAGAGCGGCCATCAGCAGATAGGTCAACAGAAGCGCGATGAAAAATCTGCTTAGGAAAACGCTTTTGATAGATTCCAGATTCATACCGGTCCATTTTCCCATGAGTGCCGTTCGAACCTGAGTCAGGCGGTCAGAGCTTCCGGAATAACGGTAAAAGATGCCGGGAAGCACTTCACCCGCCCGGCGGGCTTCTTCGATCTGTTCCGTAATAATCTGTTCCGCTTCTTCCAAAGCCATGGTCGGAGGAGGCGTGACGGTGAGAGTGATGGAACGCTGCTGCTCGATACGCTGAATCTGTTGGGTCGAATCGTGAAGTTCTTCTTCGAGAATCTGCCCAATTGGAATGATCGCACGTTTCCCATTTTCGTCCACGACAGAGAGTGGAAGATCCCGAAATTTGGATGGATCCAGATGGACTCTGGGGTCCCGGATGAGGATCAGGTCGATATTGATTCCTTCGTAGTTGAAGTCGCCGACAAACGCGCCGTCAATGAAGGCACGGCTCGCGACTGCCAGGTCGTTAATGCTCAGCCCCAAGTCTTTAGCGCGTACCTGATTTACGTTCAGGTGAATTTCCGGTCCTGCTTCGTCAAAGTTTTGTGGCGTAGCGGTTACGGAGAATTTTGAGAAGAGTTTCTGCATTCTGGCCTGAACCGCGGTTGCGCTTGGACGGAGTTTTTCCAAATCATCACCAAACATTTCAATAGTGACGGCATTTGAACCACCGCCGGTTTTTCCAAAAATGGAGGCTTGACGGGTCATTCCTGTTGCTCCCGGAATCTCTTTCATCGCGTTGGAGAAAATGGTCGCAATGGGAGCCACATTCTGATTGTCGCCGCTCATTCCAATCATGAAGACCGAATTGTTCGCGATGACAAAGAAGAAATCACGCAGATTGGGGACCCGATCAATGGGCTTACCCGTTTGGTGGTCTCTGAGTTGAATGTTGTTCTTCTTAAGGTACTCCATCATCTCTTCGGTATTTTTAGCTTCCCAGAATGGGCGTATGTAGTCCTCAATACGCATTCCCACCGTGTAGTTCTGCATTAAGGAGTAACTTGGAGGCACGATGAGCCGCGCGAAGGTAAAGTTTTTGTTTCCGTTGGGAAGGTAACTTGCCGGCGGCATAAGCAGAATACTAAGTGCCACGGAAGCGACGGTAATGCTCGTGACCAGAACAACTCGGCACCAAACGCCGGAAAGGTTTTTCGCCGTCAGCATGAAAATGAAATCCGCGTATTTGTCGCTGATCTTCCCAAAGAAAGGAACAATTCCAAAGAAGTTGAGGGCAAATTTTTTGAACCCATGAGTTTCTTTGGGCGGTTTCATGAATTTCGAGCAGGCACACGGAATAATCGTGACGGCAACGATAAGTGAAAGCCCGACGGAGGAGCAGATTGCCAGAGCCAGATCGTAGAATAATTGACCTGCTTCTTCCTGAATCGTCAGAATCGGCGCGAATACGGCAATTGTCGTGAGCGTCGAGGAAAGAAGAGCTCCCCAGACCTCTTTAACGGCAAGATAGCACGCTTTTCCTAATGGTTCTCCGTTGGAGAGGTGACGGTCCGTATTTTCGAGCACAACGATCGCGTTGTCAACGACCATTCCAGTCGCGAAACTCAAACCGGCAAGTGAAATTACGTTTAGGTTGCGGCCTGCCGCCCAGAGAATGACGAAAGTGCCAATGACAGAAAGCGGAATAGCCACGGCAATGATCAGTGTCGGACGGAAACTGCGGAGGAAAATCAAAAGGCAGAGAACCGCGAGAAAACCACCAGAGTAAAGACTGTTCAAAACGTTTGCGATAGCGAGATTAATATAGTTCCCATCTTCATAGGTGATATGAAGTTTCAGCCCGTATCGGTCATGATGGAAACGCTTGAGTGTTCCTCCGGGAGCGTTCATCTCGCTAACACGCTTTTTGACCTGCTCCACAATGTCCAGGACGTTGGAGCCGGTTTCGCGTTTGATAAAGACTGACATTGAAGTCTGTCCCTTACTCTGGTTAAAGTGGACACTTTTTTCAAGCACAAGTTCCGGAATGGCCACGTCCTCGATCAGAATCGGAACACCATTGACATCACGCTTGATGACGGTTTTCAAAATAGGCTCCAGGGAACGATACTGCCCAAGAATTCGGTATCGGTAATCCAAACGCCCTCCCGGCATATCTCCGGCAGATTCATTCACATTGTCCGAACGCAGCGCGTTGACCAGTTCAACGGGGCTGATTTCATGCTGCGCCAGTTTATACGGATCAAAACGGACATGAAGCTCGTGTTCGCGTCCACCGCGGATTTCAACTTCCGCGACGCCAAGAATACGTTCAAACGGCGGCTTAATGTACCGGTCCGCAAAATCGTAAATTTCAGCCACTTCGAAAGAAGTGTCTTCTGCCGTGAGCATCATATAGATGACAGCGTCATCACTGGCAGAATCCTGCATTCGGATAACAGGCCGGTCCACATTTTCCGGGTATTCTTTTACCTCATCCAGACTGTTCGCGACTTCTTGAAGCGCGCGCGGTTTGTCGGTGCCAACGTTAAATTCCAGTTTAATGAATCCGCGGCCAAGACGGGCAGTAGATGTCATTTTCCAAAGTCCCTGAATGGACTTGAGCTTTTCTTCCTGTTCCAGGATAATGGATTCTTCTACTTCCTCTGGACTTCTGCCTGTCCATGAAGTAGAGACGGTAATGGTTGGCCGATCTACGTCCGGCGTGAGCTGAATGGGGATCTGTTCCAGAGCAATGACCCCAAAAATCAGGATCATGATAATGAAAACCGCGATTTTTACCGGGTTTTGAATCGAAAAACGAATAAAATCCATCGTATTGTGTTGGGGCAGGAGGAAAACAGTTGATCCTGACCTTAATCTGAGGACCACCGTGTTAAGAAATTGGGGAAGAAATTTCTCAACACCATTAATAATTTCTTAATCTTAACAAAAAAAAGCAGGAAAGTCAAGTGCTTTCTTCAAAAAAGTTTAAGTTTCAAGTTTAGTACGCGCGAAATTTTGATATTGGCGAAAAATTTTTAAGATTTAAGTAAAAATCAATTCATGAGACGAAAAATAAAAAATCCCGGAAATGAGACCCGGGATTCTGGAAAGAAAAAATGAAATATTAACGTTACTCACGTCTTCCGGAGCGAATGGGCATCGGACGGAACCAGTCCTGAGTCATTTTTTCAAAAACCTCAGGGGATTCATACCGAATGACCGCTCCTTCTTTCAGTGGACCAATCAAACCGCGGAACATCGGTAATGAACGCAACTCTTTATGCGTGCTGCAGTTATCGAGACCTATCTGTCGATATTGACTGCGAATTTCGTCAAGTGATTCAAAATCCCTGGTTACGAATTGACCTTGAGAATCACTGACCACTAGTCGGTAAATTGCTCTTTCCATGATGATTACCAAATATTAAAATTGAATACGGCCTGACGAAGCATCTTCCGGGTACTTCATCAGGATCGTAAAAGTCCGGGATTAAATCTTTTATCGGAAGACTTTTTCGGTTTTTGAAAAATATTTCCAAGCAGCGGTAAAGCACTTTTTATGCTTGCGACTGCCTTAATCTTAATGACTGATTTAAACTTGGCAACTAATTTAAACTTAATGAAACCTATGATCCGCGTGATTGGCGTGACTGTTTTGAACGGAAATATCGCGCCCATAATAAAGAAGATGTTCCTGAGGGAATCAAAAGGTTACGCCCCGCTGAAATCTCTCATTAATCTTTTTATGGGAAAACGCATAATTTAATGCGGATGCTGGCGGCAGTACTCGTACATCGCGATCGCTGTTGCCGTTGCCGCGTTATGCGAAAACGGCAGCCCGTACATTGGGATTTCCACAACATCATCCAGACAGCGAAGGATCTCCGGCTCGATGCCGAGACGTTCGTTTCCAACGACCAGAAGCGTCTTTTCCGGGAACGCGTACTCGTGCAGCCAGTAGGAATCGTTCGTCTGTTCCAAACCCACGACACGCCAGCCTTTCGCCTTCCATTTCCGCAGAAGCTCCGGCGCAAGCGTCCGATGCTGCTCGATCTCAAGATCGATCCCCGTCTCTCGCGCGATCTTGGCATTCACACTCGCGTTTCCGCAGCAGATGATCTTTCGGACTCCGCAACAGCCCGCGGCCCTGACGATGCGCGAAAGATTCACGTTACTGTGCATCGGAGGCACTGCTACGACCAGCTCGCGCGGATGACTCAGCTCCATCGGCTCCTTGTGCCGGATCTGAACGAAATCTTTTCCGTCATTCCGCGCTTCGTCGTTCTGTGTTTCTGAACTCATAAAAAACAGTTCCTTTTCGAAAATCCAAAATCCGCGTTTCCGGTACGGACCGGAAAGTTCTAATCCATCTCCCACTGCGAAAGCTCTTCCGTATTCCGGGAAATGAACTCTCGGTACTCCTCATCCAGCTCCTCAAACGAACGTCCAAGATGTTTCGGAAGCGTCCCCATTACGGACTGCCCGGAGTAGATCTCCCGCAAAATGTCGGCGACCGCGTCCCGATAGCGTCCGTCCGATGAATGCAGAAGAAACTGCATCAGACCAGCCGACTGCGAGTAAAGACGCACCATCTGCGGATGGGTCTGGAATTCCTGCGTGTTCATGGCGCACAGCTCCCGGAGCGGAACGTAAAATCCATCCTTCACGAATCGGATCCGTGCCGCAAGAAGTCTCTGCGTATCGAAACCGCCGACGACATGATACCGTCCCTCATCGTGCAGCGATTCCATGTGGATCGCGATTCCCTCGACCATCCAGAAATTCGGACGCTCAGTGATTTGGGGCGAAGTCCGGCGCAGTTCGCTGAAAAGCTGGTGCGTCACCTCGTGAAGCATCGTCGCGCGGTCAAATTCCTCTCCCGCGAAAAAGTAGCTCGTCCGATCCTCAATGACATAAAATCCGCACGAATTGGCAACCGACGGATAACGCGGCGAAAGATAGTCCACGTAGTCCTTTCGATTGCGGAAAAACACGATTCGGTGCTTTCCGCCGGTTCCAGCACCCAGTCCCTGCGCCGCTCCTCCCGAAGATGACTTTCCCGCAAAAAGGGCTTTCATTTGCGCGTCCGTCGCGAAGTAACGAAGAAAAAGCTGTTTCCAGACCCGGTAAAGAACCTCCACCTGCTCACCGATCTTCACGGCCGCCGGCAGACTGTGGTTCGTCACGACCGTGAAATGCGGCGTCTCGACCGTCCAGCCTCTTTCGATGTCGCGGTGGATCCGGGCATCTTCTTCCTCGGAGATCCATCGGCCGTTCACGAATCGCTCACCCTGTTCGTACCGTTCCGCTCCCTTTCGCGGGATCCAGCCGTAACGCGGATGGTAGACCTTCGTACGGGCCTGACGGACTTCAAAAGGAGAGAGCCAGTGTCCCTCGTGAAGCTCGTACCCCAGCAGTTTCCGGGCGGTTGGGTAATCCGGATTCAGCGAAAGCGCTTTCATCAAAAGGTCAAACGCGAAAGCCGTGTGACCGGTCTCCATCGCGTCCTGCGCGAGATGAAAACAGTGCTCCGCGGCAGTGAACTGAATTTTTCGAAGCCGCGACTCGACCTTTTCCTTTAATGACCGTTCCTTTGGCTTTCCATCAGACTTTCCCTCGAATTCCGCTTTGGAACGGGAGGTTTTTGGGGACATTCCCATTCGCGCGAGTTCGGGATCCTGAACCTCCGACGGCAAAATGACGGCAAAAAGTTTATCACCTGTTTCCGGTGAGTGAGTCAGCGCGCGCGCTTTTTCCGCCAGCTCGCCATACCCTTTTGCGTCGCAGAAACGCGCGAGTTTCTCAAGCTCCTGCTCATATTTGGAAAGCGATTCCCATGCGTCCCGCACATACTCCACTCGCTCCTGGTAACGCCCGTATCTCTCAGAGGCAGGAAGGTCACGTCGGTCCAGACCTTCACCCCAAGCTTCGCCAAACGTAACCGCGCAAAGGAACAAAAAGAATAAAAATCGGAATCGGCTTATCATACGCTACTCCACATTAAATATTTTCTTTATTTTACCACATCTGACCAGATTTTCAAAGGGGGCTTTAGGTAATATTGGAAATTTGAAAGAAAAAAAGAAAAAAGTAATTGTTAAAATCGGCATAAAAGAAAAAAGCTGCCAAAAATCGACAGCTTGAAAACGCCCCAACAAGGACTTGAACCTTGGACCTATTGATTAACAGTCAACCGCTCTAACCAACTGAGCTATCAGGGCAAAATAAAAATGATAAAAAGGCTTTCGCCACGGGTTCAGTTTCCTGAACCCTAACGCCCCAACAAGGACTTGAACCTTGGACCTATTGATTAACAGTCAACCGCTCTAACCAACTGAGCTATCAGGGCAAATTAAAAATGATAAAAAGGCTTTCGCCGCGGGTTCAACTTTCTGAACCCTAACGCCCCAACAAGGACTTGAACCTTGGACCTATTGATTAACAGTCAACCGCTCTAACCAACTGAGCTATCAGGGCAACGCGGGTAATTCTAGCACAATGTATTTTTTTGGCAAGCCCCCCCCAGTAAAATTTTGAAGAAAAATTTAAAATTTTCAGAAATTTTGAGTTTGATGATGTTTCAGGGTATTGAATTGTGTCGAGCCAAAAGAAGAGTTGAGAAAAATAGGGAGTTTGGGGAGAGTTGGAAGAAAAATTTAAGAAAATTTCTTGCGGAAAGTTGGTTTTTCAAAATAATCATTTGAACATAAAATATTTTCAAACGCGGAGAATTTTCGGGGACTTTCTAAAAATTTGATTTCCAGGGAAAGTGTTTTGGGAGATTTCAGAGTAAAAAATGGAAAGACTTTTTGAGAGGATGTTGGTGATTTGAAATGGATGTGGAATAAATTTTTGGTGAAATTGAACTTTTTTTGGAAAAAAGTTAAAGTTAAAAGATGAACTATTTTGAAATTGTGTTTCTTTGGATTGTCTATTTTTTTTATTTTGACGTGAGTGAACAAAAAATTTTCTAAAATTTGGTATTTTGTGTCTTGAAATGGCGTTTTCCCCTTTACAAAAGGTAAAAGTTTGTTAAAATAAAGATACGATTTGGGAGATCGTTTCGAGAAAACAGAGTCATTTCAAGGACGAAAAGGAAAAAGACATGAATTTTTTTGATTGGATTCGTCAGGGCGTCAAACGTTCGGTTTTGGAAGGTGTTGCGGATGCGGTAGATCATCTTGGCACTCCGGTGGAGCAGGACCAGATTCGTGAACATTTGCTTGCCTATTCATCCGCGGATACTTCGCATATGATTGAAGCCTCCGCGCAGACGGGTATGCGTAAGCGTCTTGGCCGCGGGATCTCTATGGAGACCAGCGAAGACTGATACCCAGTCCCTTTTTTATTTTGAGGCGTTGCCTCATTTTCTTCAAAATTGAAGCAGGAGAAACAGAAAGCTGCGTCAAATTTCCCATTGGGATCCGCAGTTTTTTGTTTCTTTTTTTATTTAATGAATAGTATTCGCGGTAATTAATATTGGTCAGCAGAAAATGAATTCCAGCAGTCAATCCCCCTCGAACGGATCCCGCACTGAAGTTTCGGGAAATACGCGTGAAAAACACCGTTATGAACGTCGGCAGCAGGAAAGAAAAGCGCGTCGTAGAAGAGAATTGAGTATTCCGCGGCTTGTTTATGATGAGGAACTTCCCGTTTCTTCGCGCAGGGAGGAGATCAAACAGGCGATTCTTGAGAATCAGGTCGTGGTACTTTGCGGAGAGACAGGGTCGGGTAAATCAACTCAGCTTCCCAAAATTTGTCTTGAACTTGGCTTTGGGGTGAAACGGCTTATTGGGCATACTCAGCCGCGTCGAATTGCCGCGATATCGATCGCGAATCGTTTAGCGCATGAACTTTCGCAGGGGAAACAAAGAAAAATATCAACAGAAGATTTGGCTGGTTTTGAGCGGGGAGACAGTCATGAAAATGGTCCAGGTAAAGGAAAAGAAGAAAATGATGGATTTTCATTAATTTCACCGGAGAAACTGGTCGGGTACAAAATTCGCTTTACGGATCATACTTCATCGGAGACGTGTGTTAAACTGATGACGGACGGAATTTTGCTGGCGGAGACGCAGAGCGATCGTTTCCTGAATCAGTATGAAGTATTGATAATTGACGAAGCGCATGAGCGTTCACTGAATATTGATTTTCTCATTGGGATTCTGCGCCGTTTGGCCGATCGTCGGCCGGATTTGAAAATTATCATTACTTCCGCGACAATTGACGCGGCGCGTTTCGCGGCTCATTTTGAGACAGGAAATCGAAAAGTTCCGATTCTGATGATTGAGGGGCGGACGTACCCGGTGGAGGTTCTTTACCAGCCGATTTTTGAGGAAGAAGAGGATGGGGAAGAGGATGGAAATGAGCATTTTGAAATAAGTTCTCATGGAAAATCCCATTCGGACCGCAAGAAGGAAGTACGGGTCATTCATGACGGTGACATTCATCAGGCGGTGATTCAGGCGGCTGAAACTTTGGCACAGAAGGGGCCGGGGGATATTCTGGTTTTCATGCCGACAGAGCGGGATATTCATGAATTGGTGAAACTTTTTCAGGGGGAATCTCAGCGTCAGAGACTTTCTCTTTTCCGGAATGAAAACGTGGAGATTCTTCCTCTTTACGCAAGACTTCCTGGAGATCAGCAGCAGAAGATTTTTAATCCGTCAGGAAATCGGCGGCGGATTGTTATCGCGACAAACGTTGCGGAATCGTCAGTGACGGTTCCGCGTATTCGGAGTGTCATTGATACCGGGACAGCGAGAATCAGCCGTTACTCCGCGCGTTCCAAGACGCAGCGGTTGCCGATAGAGCCAATTTCCCGAGCCTCCGCGGATCAGCGGAAAGGTCGTTGCGGACGTGTTGGCCCCGGCATTTGCGTTCGTCTTTACTCTGAAGAAGATTATCTTTCGCGTGAAGAGTATACGCAGCCGGAAATTCAGCGGACGAATCTGGCTTCGGTGATTCTCCAGACGAAAATACTGCGTTTGGGGAGGATAGAGTCATTTCCTTTCCTGGATATGCCGAAAATTGCTTCGATACGGGATGGATACCGAACACTTTTTGAGCTGAAAGCACTGACGAAAGCATCTCCAGATGGAGAGTTGACTCCGCTTGGGCAAAAACTTGCGCGTCTGCCGGTTGATCCAAGAATAGGCCGAATGATTCTTGAAGCGGTTGAACTGGCAAAAGAGTCCGATGAAGCGAAAACGGGCGGAACGGGGGAAAGGCTGGACGGCAAGAGAGACGGAGAGGCAAAAGGTCCGGAAAAAGTACGGAATCAAAGAAATTTAAAACGTGAAAAAAGAAAGGAAAATTCTGTTCCGCGAGTTAATCCTCTCTTGGAGGTACTGGTTATCGCGGCAGCATTGGAGATTCGAGATCCGCGGGACCGTCCGATTGAGAAGCAGGGAGAGGCGGATACCGCTCACGCGCGGTTTATGGATGCCAGATCGGATTTTCTTTCGTTTTTGAAGCTCTGGATGTTTTATTTTCAGCTGAAGGAGAAATTGTCGAGAAATCAGTTGATTAAGGCCTGTCGGCAAAATTTTATTTCGTGGAGCAGAATGCGCGAATGGCTCGATGTTTATCAACAGTTGCGCGAAATGGTTCAGGAATTGCTGAAAGAGTCCAAATTACCGGCAAAACTTCTCCATGGAGAGATTCAGGATTGGGTAACGGATAACAAACCAGAAAGTATGGAGATTTCTCAAGCGAAGTACGAAGCGGTTCATCGAGTACTTTTGAGCGGCCTGCTCTCGAATTTGGGACAAAAGACTCCTTTGACGCAGGAATACGCGGTTGGAGGCGGCGGAAAATGTTTTTTGTGGCCGGGAAGCGGAATATTGAAACAGTTGCCTGCCGGCGCGGTTTCCGGAGCAGGAGCTGCCGTTGGCGGATTGAGGAAGACGGCGGAAGGCGGTGTGGAAGAACGCAGGGAGAACCATCGCCAGAAAGCTGGAAATAAATTTTGGGGCAGAACGCTGGACGCGGACGGAAAAATCATTGATACTCATGGAAACGTTGATCCGGAAACCAATTCTTCCCGCAGACCGGAGGGGGGCGGCACTCCAGAAGAGTCGAATGCGGCAAAGAAAAAAACATTTCCTGAGTGGGTGATGGCCGCGGAAATGGTGGAAACCTCAAAACGTTTTCTTCGGACCAACGCGGTGATTAATGTGGATTGGGTTGAGCCGATGGCAGAGCATCTTGTCACTAAATCGCACAGTGAGCCGCACTGGTCGAAGCAAAATAATGATGTGATGATTTACGAAAAGGTTTCACTTTTTGGACTGGTTATCGTTCCGAAGCGTCGGGTTCGATATGGTCTGGTGAATCAGGAGCAGGCGCGGGAAATGTTCATCCAGCAGGGATTGGTTGAAGGAAATTGGCGTTCAAACGCGGATTTTTATCGATGGAATCGAGAGCTGTGGTTTGAGCTTGAACAAATTCAGGCCAAACTTCGCCGATTCGATTATCTTCCCGGCAGCTGGAAACTTTACGAATTTTACGATCAGCGGATTCCCAAAACGGTTTTTGACCACACGACGCTGGAAAAATGGCTGAAAAGCGCGGATTCCGAAACGCTTCGGTCGCTGGAAATGAAAGAGGAAGATCTGGTGAGCGAATCGACAGATCGGTCACTTTCAGAACGTTTTCCGGATACGTTCAGCGGTGAATTTACCTACGCGGCGAAATCGGTACCAATGAAGAAACCGGCTAAATCAGGAGTTGGCGGCGCGAATCCTGAGCCGTTAGTGGTTTCAGAAAAGTCAGAGGATAATGATGAACCGCAACTTCCTGTTCGGGAGATACGTCTTTTTGGTCAGGTCGTTCAGCCGGTAAAAGCAAAGAAACCTTCATTGAAAAAGACGGGCGAAAGTAAAGATTCAACGCGTTCTGCCTTGAATGAACCTTCGGGAGTCCGTTCTTCTGAGGCGAGTAAACCTAAAGAGGCCTCTGTTGGCGAGAAGAGGATGACATCTTCTTACCAATTTCCGCTGGAATATCGTTTTGAGCCGGGAAATGAAGCGGACGGCGTGACGATTCACGCGACATTGGAGACAGTCCACCAACTTCAGGAACACGCGCTTGAGTGGGGAGTACCAGGATTTCTTGAAGAGCGAATCGCGCATTTGATTAAGAGCCTTCCAAAAGAGCAGAGACGGAAACTGATCCCCGCTCCGGATACCGCACGGGCAATCAGCGGCAGGATTCCATTTGGCGTTGGGAGTTTTCGGTCTGTTCTGGCAGCGGAATTTACGCGCATCGCGGGGGAACTGATTCGCGAAAAGGATTTGGATCTCAGTAAGATTCCAGAATCGCTTCAAATGAATATCCGAGTTAGTGATGTGCAGGGAAACCTTCTCGTTCAAAGCCGCGATCTTCATGAGGTTCTTGAGCATGTTGGCGAACAGGCTTCTGAAAAGTTCGCGCTGGTTGAGGATTCCCGCTGGACACGAAGCGGTTTTACTTCATGGAGTTTTGGAGATCTTCCGGTTCAGGTTCAGATTGAATCAACGCTTTTGGACGCGGCATCCCGATCGGGAAAGATTAGCGCGTTTCCGATGCTGGTGGATGAAGGAAAAAGCGTGGGGATTCGTCTTTCGACATCTTTGTTTCAGGCGGAAATGAATATTCGCCGCGCTGTCGTTCGGCTTTTTCGCCACTCGGTCAACCGGGAGCTGCTTCATCAGGCGAGCTGGATGCCGGGATTCAATGAAATGAAAGTTCAAGCGGATCATTTTGTGAAGACGACGAGAACTCCATTTGTCGAGACAATTTGTGATTTGATCGCGCATACCGCTCTCAATCCGGAGGGATTTCCCGCGTTGGCGGATATGCCATCTCTTTTAAATCGGGTTCCCCGCAATCAGCAGGAGTATGAGCGGTTGGTTAAACTTGGGAAAGGCCGAATTTCGGTCGTGGTTCAGGAACTTCCGCAGCCTCTTTCCCAGCTTTGGAAGGCGTATCATGCGGCAATTAAAGCGCTTAACAGTTTGTGCACAAAGGGAACGCAGCGTCATGCGGCGAATGATTTGGCATCCCGATTGACATTCGGTACTCTTCAGATTAAATCATTTGGAAACGTGACTTCCCCAAAAGGGGGACTTTCAGCAAATGGAATTCCGAAAAATTCTGGTGAGGAAAAGGATATTTCATCTCGAGTCGCGCTTTATGAGCCGTTCCAACCGATTGTGGATGATTTGGATGAGCAGATTCGCCGTTTGACTCCCCCTGATTTTCTGCTTCAGACTTCATGGAAATACGTTCGTCATTTCGCGCGTTATTTTCGCGGGATTGAGGCGAGAGTTCAGTCACTTTCCGGTACTAATTCCGGGACACGGATCGCTTTGACCCGCGGTATGGAACAGATTCGTGAGCTTAAACATTTTCAGGATGAGTACGAACGTCTTCATCGTGATTTTGAACTTCGCGGAGTAGAGAGTGAAGAGCTTGAAGCATATCGCTGGGCAATTGAAGAATACCGTGTTTCCCTTTTCGCGCAAAAATTGGGAACGTCGATGAGTGTGTCGGCCAAGCGTTTGGAGAAGATGCTTGAAGCGTTTTGAGAAGTGAAACATTTCAGAATGTTGAAAACTTAAACGGCACATATCAAGTGATG
Source organism: Thermoguttaceae bacterium (assembly GCA_017408405.1). Lineage (GTDB taxonomy): Bacteria > Planctomycetota > Planctomycetia > Pirellulales > Thermoguttaceae > RGIG3701. Next base: position 49,573 of record JAFQUP010000005.1, on the reverse strand, counting down.
TGTGCCGTTTTTTGATTAAAAATCAGAGATAAATTAATTTTCTGAAAATTCTCAAATTTAATTTGTGGTATTGGAGTGAATGGATCCGTATTGTTTTGTGTAGTTTTTCGGCATGGAACCGTTCATTTCGCCAACGTCACTGGCCGTTCTTTCCTGATACGGGACGGAAGCCCCCGGAAAATCACCGGAAAGGAGCGGCTGAGAGAATTCTTCCGGATTCCGTTCATACTCGGAATAGGCGGTAAGCATTCGTTTTGCTTCATGGTGGTTTGGATTCATTTCAACGGTGATCTGCAGAGCGCGTTTTGCTTCGTCTTCCATTCCGTTCATGGCGTAAATGGATGACATATTATAGTAAGCGTTGGCTTCATTGGTCACGCGCCGGAAGCACATAAAGGCTTTTTCATAGTCTTTTTTCATTCCATAGGCAAGTCCAAGATTATTGTTGAACTTTGGTTCCATTGGATCAATGTCAACAGCTTTTTGGAGATACTCAATGGCTTCATCCAATCTTCCCTGACTAATGTACGAGTAACCGAGACAGTTAATCGGAATAGCGGATTCGGGGTCGATCTCCATTGCCTTTCGATAGTATTCCTCGGCTTTGACGAATTGTCCGAATCCTTCAAAAATCATTCCGAGCTGGCAGTATGGTTCAATGTTCGGTTTAAATCCTTCCGTTTCTTTATTTTCGTCGAAAATTACGAGTACTTTCTCGTAGGCGCGCCGCGCGTCGTGGATTTTACCGTTTCGTTTGGCGCTATCTGCTTCTTCGTAAAGTTTCGCGATTTCGCTATCCAGTTTGCTGAGCTTTTTTTCTTTTGAGGAAAAAGGGTTCGTTTTTTTGTTTTTTCCTCCGGAATCGTTCTGACATCCGAAACATAACACCAGAAAAACGAGACAGAGAATTCCACCGAGGTTCAGGAATGGTCTCCATCGAAATTGAACATCTTTTCTGCTCATTTTTTTCCTTTCCTTTTCATCCTGCTTTCCAGGAAGAAAAACGTATTGAAACTTCTCTGTCTGAAAAGATATTTCAGGCAAAGATCGTTTGTTTGAGTAGATAAAATGAATTTTGGCTTACCCGATAGCCGCTAAATTCTTAGCGGATTTGCCAACTGGCTGTTCGTGAAATCATCGGGAAGGCGAGTGATTTAACGTGAAAAATTAAATCGCGTGCCGTAAGGAACGGCGAGTTTTAAAAATATGATTTATTTCGTGGTTCGGCAGAATTTTTATCCCGCCGGCGCTGCCGAATTTCAGGAAAAAACAATTTATTTTTTTTCCAGCATATTTACCAAAACCATTTTCCGGTTAAACTCGGTAATTCCGGGGATTTCCATTTGTGGATTGGCCTTTCTGAGCTGCACGAAATTTTTCTGAATTTCGTTAATGATTTCCATGGGATCAACATTCTCCGAAAGGTATCCTTTCACGAAGATTCTGTTCTGGAACTGGAAAACAGAGATGGCGGAATCTTTAAGGACCTGCGCCAGTTCTTCCTCCACCTGCTGACTCCAACGCGCCAAAAGCTGCGTGCTTTCGTTTCCATTCTGGACCTGGATGATGAAAATCATTGGTTCGATTTCAGTTGATTTGAAATTAATTTGAACTTCCGTTTCTCCAGCGGATTTTCCAACGATTGCCAATTGAGTTTCATTCAATTCCACAAAATCGCAAAAAAGCGGGTTTTTGACGGAAACAGACTTGATTTGACTGTTTGTGTTCAAAACGACTCCTTCGCAGGGATAGACTGAAATTCGTTTTCCCTTTTTTTCTTCCATTGAAGTGAAAGTCTGTTTACTTTCGGCTTCGTTTTTCGGTTCCGATGGATTGGTTTCAGGATATGGCTTCATTTGAAGTTTTGGAGAATCCTGCTCTTTTTTACTTTTACCCCAATTCGCACTTAAATTCATTTTGGGGATTGGTGCTTCCGCGAGTGAGGAAAAGGCTTTTGAAACAGGAGCTTCGACCGGATATTGAGTTGCCGATAAACGCTGATTCTCAAACGATAGTTTTTCCGGTGTTTCCTGGAATTGATTTTGTGCCTGGCTCTTGCCGGGAATCGAATCCATGTTCCCTGGAATTTTTTGAGTATGCGTTGGCAGTGTTTCCCGGATAGGCAGCATGTTTTGAACCATACCGTTTTTTTCCGGAATGGCCGGGGGCTGCTTCGTGATTTGATTGCTTTCCGGAACAGTTGAAATTTCAGGTTTGGAAATGGAAGATTGATTTTTCTTCTTTTTTCTTCCTGAAAGTTTCACAAATCCCGGTGCATTCGTTTTCTGGTCCTGACTTTGAATTTGAGCGGGAACAGTGGGATTTTCGGGTTTCGAGCTTTCAGTACTCTCCACGTTTACGGAAAGTTTATTGGTGTTTACCTTATTTTCCGGAGTGGAAAGTTCATCCAATGATGAAACTTCTTTTAGTGTTTGGGGAATGGAATTTACGTTTGCGTCTTGATGAATTTCCTGTGAAATTTCCATTTGGGGCGCGAAATCGGACATTTTCCTCTCCTCATCCTGAGTGGCGGATGATTGAGGGGATACTTCCGCTGAAGGGGAATCCAATTCATCCGTCAGAATTAGTTGATGCGGAATGGAATCGTCCGAGGTCGGTAACTCGGAAGTTTCCTCTTTGGAGGAAAAATGCTCGTCGTCAGGTATTGTCTGGGATGAAAGGCCCGTTTTTGTTTCAGGAACGGAAGTCTCTTCTTCACGAATTTCGTTTCTGGATAAATTTTCCGAGTGATCCTGAGGTAAATTTTGAGGCCTGGTATCCGTTTGTGCCATTAATTTTTCTCGTTCAAATTCATTCGAACGATTTTTCATTTCTTCGTCAAGCTGATTTTTGAGACGACGCATGACTTCGTCTACTGTTTTTTCCACGACTTTTTCAGCGATTTGCTCCGCAATCTGCTCTGCGACCTGATTCGCGGTTTCTTGCGTTAGTTCTTCCGAATTCAGATTTGGAGAAGAGTCTGGCGTCTGAAATTCCTGCGAGTTGCCTTCAGGATGGTCATTGGGCATCTCTTCCTGATTTTGAATTGCGGAAGGATCCTCCAGGAGCAGATCGTTCCTGCTTGACACATTAGTTTTTGAAAGCGGGGTATTGTCCGAATCATCCGCGAAATCTGCTTCCAGAAGAAGTTCGGAAGTTTCCGCATCGACATTGGGTTCAGCCTTTGCTTCAGTTTCCGGCATTTCTTTCATGGATTCGTCTTCGTTAGGGAATTCTCCGGGAAGAAGATTAACGGAATGGTCGTTTTCTTTTTCCTGAAGGTTAATGTCAGAATCTCCAAAATCCAGGATTGCCGGCGCGTTATCCTGGTTCATTTCCTGATTTTCTTCAGCCTTTTGGGAAACATTTTTTTCATTTTCCCCCGCGAACTCCAATTTATTGGAAACCTTATTTTGAGCTTCCACTTTTTGTTCCTGAATACTTTTGGAATCAAATTCATCTGGTGAAAGAAGGAGAAAATCGAGTTCAACATCTCCTTCTTCCTCTTCGGAAACATTCGTTTCAGGTTTGTTTTTCTTTTGGTTTTCAGGAAGTTTTACGGAATAATTGGACGTTTTTTTTATGCTGTCATTTTCTCTCTCAAGGAATTGAACCTGAGAGATTGGGTTTTCTTTCCAGATTCCGCTTTCATAGCAGACAGAAGTGATCGTTGAAACCGATTCCGCGATGGATACGATTTCTTCGTCATTTGAAATTCGACAGGACATTGAACAGGATGAAGGATTCTTTTCTTCACGTGATACCGCGCTTTCATTTTCGCCTCTTTCTGAAAACACTTTTTCATTCTGTGTCTCATGAATTTTTGATGAGGAAAATGGTTCTTGAGAGTTTTCCGCTTCATTTTTAGGGGCATTACTCTCAAAAATGTCCATATCGTCAATCCCAAAATTAAAAAGTTCAAGTTTTTCCTTTTTCGTTGTCTGCGGAACCTTGTCTTTGTTTTCCTGAAGCAGATTTTCCGGTAAGACATCGGGTGAACGCATCTGGTTCATGGTTTGAATTAATGAATCATCCGCGAATAGAGGCGTTTCTCCTTCCACATTAATTTTATCCGCGGTACTTTCATCCGCCAACTCTCCGGAAGTAATCATTTCCTCAAGGTTTCCAGCGGAGATTCCGAAATCAAATCGTTTTTCACTTTCGGTATTTTTTTGTTTCTTTTCGGGTTTTTTACTGAGGCGTTTTGCCTTGCCCGGAGCTGACAAACGTTTGATTGAGGATTTTCCAAAAATATTTTGAGACATTTCAGCCGAAGCGGGAACGGATTTTCCGTTTTTTTCCCGCGACAGGAGTGTCTGATTTCCCACCGCCAAAGAAATTTCCCCGGATTGGGTATCGGCCTTTTCGAGATGAGTCACCTGCTGGACCACATTTTCGTAAAAGGACTCTTCCCATCCGGCTTCAATGTCTTCACGTGAGACACATTGAACAGCCGTGAAATTTTCCATGGGGGAAACCGGCTCCTGAATAGCCTCCAAAGCGGAATCAAATGGATCTTTTTCCTGCGCGTGGATATTTTCCGGCAGAATTTGCCGCGAGTCAGCGGTCATGAGACCATCCGATGATTCCGGAATCGGCGGCAAACTCAAATCTGTTTCCGCGTTATCTTCCGAGGCCGCGGCGGAGAGCAGAGGATCCTTTGACGGTGCTGAAATGTCTTCAGGTTTTGAAGACGTTTTAGGATGTTCATGATCTTGGGAAATTTCAAAATTCGTTCCTTCAGGAGGCTGCGGCAGTGAAAAATCATCATTCAGCGCCTCTGCTGACTTGAGATTTTCGGCAGACGATACGATATTCGAAAGTTCGGTTTCAGGTTGAGATAATGGCAGAAGAGGTTCTTCATCCCAGTTTTGGGGAATCAAACCATTTCCTTCCCACTGTTTCATCGCCCGCTGGGGAATTTGACACTGACGGGAAGCCGCCGATTTTTTAGGTTGGCCAGCGGGTACTTCCAGCACTCCATCAGGTAATTCCGCAGGTAACTCCGAATTCGGCAGTTCATTGGGCAGTTCCGTTGATATTTCTTCCGACAGACTACCTGGCAACTCTGTGGATTCCAAAGCTGAATGCGCTGATTCCTGGTGTTCTGAAGGTTCTGATTCAAGGTTAATGGAGTCCGGCAATTGATTCGATTCCTCTGTCTGATTCTGGTTTTGGGAATGATTCAATTCTTCCGAAACACCGAGATTCTTTTCAATATCAGGTTCTTGATTTTGAAGTGAAATCCCCTGCTCCGAATCAGCGTTAGAAACGGAATCGGTATTTTCCAGCGTGTTCAGCTCTTGGTTAAGGGGGGAGGCGGAATGTTCATTGGGAACTGGTTTGGAATTTTGTTCCTCAAAAGTTTCTGCTTGCGGAACGGACGTATTTTGCCTCGAGTATTCCCGAACCAGAACACCATCATTTTGATATTCGCGAACGACATGGCCAGAAGGTGCCTGGTATGTTTTTACTCTTGGAGATGCCCAGTTAGCGGCAGCGTCCTGAGGTGGATTAATTGGCCTAGAGACGTGAGACTCTAATTCTCGCGAGGACTGGGAAGCATATTGCCCGGAACGTGAATTCCCCAATTTCCCCGCATTTGAATCATTTGGAAAACGCGAAGTCTGAACTTCGGCAGAAGAATCTTCACAGGATTCAAAATAGCGGGATTTTCCTGAAGCCGGCACCGACTGCGAAGATGGCGATGAGGCTGAAAGCTCTTCTGATTCCATCTCAAAAAAATCGGTTAAACGTTTTTTTTCGGTCCCATTTGGTGAAATTCCTTGTTGTCCGTGCGCAGTTCCGGATAAAAACCAGAAAAAAATCAGGACTAAAATCGGAATAGAGATCGTTGAAAGCATCTCATCCGGGAAAATTTTGGAAAAACATGAAAATTTCAGACCATTCCAGATTGATTTCTGTTCCTGGCCTGCGTGACTTGTTTCACGTTTACGGCTAAAAAACAAAATGGATCTTCCTAATTTTTTCATCTTGATTTTCCGTTCAGATCCCTGAGCCCAACAGACTCCAAAACTGTTTCTGATTTTCGTACTATCTCCCGTAAAATATTTCGGGCACACTTACTTCTTTTATCGTCCATTAAGGAGACTAACGATTACTTAAAATGCATAAACTTTTTCGGATTTTTGGAATTTAACGGTGTGTTTTTTTTGAAGATGGTAATTAGTGGAAGAATTGGGATTTTCTTTTTTTTTATTTTCTGGTAAAATCAATAAAATTTTCTCTATGGTTCCCCAAAAAAAGTTTTTTAGGGAACGATCAGGAAATGGGGCTTGATTTTTTCACACGAAAAATTTCAGATGAAAAAATTTAAAGATTTGTCACTGAAATGAGTACTCAAGGTGAAAATTTCCAAGGTTCTTTTCGTGAAATTTCACGTGGAATCAGGCAAAATACTGAACCGGGCACGAAACGGATCCCAAAAGCGATGAGGGCTTTTTCGCTGCTTGAAGAATAATTTAAATAGTAACTGTTTTAAATCAGTTTTACTGGAAACAAAGGGCATTTTCATGAAACATGGAAAATTTCAGTCTGTGAGTAAATTTGGGGCGGTTTCATGGTCTCTTTTTTGGATACTATTTTGGAGTTCTTCCGACGTTTTTGCTGACTTTGTTCCGAAAGTTCAGGAATTTTCCTCTGAATCTGAAATTTCTGAATCCGCGGATGATTTAAAAGATGAAAATTTGGAGTTGAGAAAGGAAGCGATCGCGGGCAAAGAGATTGTGAAAGCGGCCAGCTTTTCAAATGGTATTCTTCCACCGAAAATTCTGGAGGCAGGAAAAGAAAAATTTTCGCCGAATATTCAAAAGAGTTTCACTCCAGGAATTGCTTTTGAAAGTCTTCATTTTGAAGTCGAACCTGATTTTCAGTGGGGACAGAACACGATTCAGCTCTCTCAGGTATTAAAGAAGGTGGAGGAAATTCGTCATGAAGCGGATTTAACGGCTTCTCTTTGGCGTCAGCCTTTTTTTATCGCGAAGTTGGGAACGGGGGGAATTTCGCTTACTCTCAATAAAGAGCAGGTACCGTATCAAACGTTAATTCCAGCCAAACGGATGCGTTTACGGGTCGTCAGTCCCTTGTCTGAGGCAATTTCAGCGTATTCGACTCCCTCTCCATGCCGTTTGGAGTATGTTCGCGGAGAAATTTGCCTGACGATAGCGATTTCTTCGATTCAGGATTTTCAGGAAGAGAAATTTTTGAGAAACGTCCGTGAAGTTTTGTTTCGTTCGGCTCTTCACGAAGGAAAAGAAGATCGAATTTTTCCTGTCTGGGTTCAGGCGGGTTTGAGCTCAGTATTTGCTGGAGGAATGGATTGCGAAAATGAGTTTTCCAAAAATCCTCTGTTGCTTTCGGATTTGACTGAAATTTCCCGAAGAGCCTCTGAGTTAAATCGTTCCGATTTCAGAAATGGAGACGAGAGGAAAACGGGAATGGGACAGGATTCGCGCTTGCTTGAAGAGGATCTTTTATTTAAAGGTTCTTCCGCTCTTTGGGTACGATACTTTTTAGGTGCCAACAGTGGAAAAACTTTTTTTAGTTTTTGGGGCATTTTAAATCAAATTTGTTCTTTTACGGAAAAGGAATTTGAACATCGGGAACTGTGGGAAGGAGAGAAACAGACACGGAATTTGTCTTTTGAGAAGAGTATTTCCGTGATTACTCCGCAGATTCAAAGAGAAACTTGGGAATGGATGCGTTCATTGGAAAATTTGGCCGAAAGCAGGAATGATCGCGCGTATCCTCTTTCGGGAGGTATGGCAATTCTGAATTATTCGGATTCTGTTCCGCAAAGTTTCAGAGAATGGTGCCGAGATCCAAATTCTGAAGAGATTTTAGTTCGGGAGGTTTCAGAAGTGCCAGTTCTGAATGCTGTCGTTTTCGGGAATCAGCCATTGCCGTGTCAGCCGCTTTCTGAAGACCAAAGGGAAGCGTTTAGCGAAATGGCCTTACTTCTGCAGATCGTGGGCACGTATCGGAAAGAAAATTCAGGAAACTTTCAGCGTCAGGGCAAGACGGAGGATGGAATTCTTATTCAGGAGGTTGGAAAACCTAAAGAATTGCGTAAGTTTTCCGCTATTGCTTCCGGGAGAGCTGAAGAAAACCCTTCTTCTGTTTCGATATCAGAAAGTTCGCAGAAAAATGCTGCTGAAGATTTGGAGAAAAAGAATGAGGAGGATCCGCGAAAAGTAACCGCGGAGGATCTTCAGCGGCTGGAAGATGTTTATGACTGGTTCAAGTCAGGAGATTTGATGAATCGGAAATTGTTTTTTGATTTCGATGGCTATCCCGTTTCGCCAATTTTGAGACACGCCGAAGCAGAAAAACTCTTTCATCCGCAGAATAAAGCTTTGCTTCTCCAGGAATATGAAGGAAATCCTGTCCTTTCCGCTACCTTTACGGATGGAAGTGTTCTGCACGTGATTTTGGAGGAGGCGAAGGAAAAAGAGGATGATTCAGAAAAATCGGAGTCTGAAATCCGAATTTTTGGAATGGAAGTGCCGGAAAATTCAGAGGAAACCGAATCAGACGTCAAACCCTGATTTTTACTTGGACGTAACCAAATTTTTTCATTATTTAATTTTCTGCCTTTGGCTCAGGATTATCCATGGTGAATAATTTATTTCAGATTTTTTCGCGATTAATTTTCTCCTTGTTCCAAATCGCTGGAGCCGGAATGAAGTATGGAATTCTTTGTGCCGGCTTATTCTTTATTGGGGGAGAAGTTCCTGTTTTTTCCGGAATTTCGTTCCTTGCTATTTTAGAGGATACGGTGAGGGCTGAAGATGAGTTTACCCTTGATTTACCCGAGAAGGCAGAGGCGGTTGGTGAAACAGATCAGAAACAAAAAGCAGGACAGGAAACGAAAAAGAACGAGCCGTCCAAAGGGGAAATTCCTTTAAAAGGCCAAAAGAAGACAATTTTACGGGAAAATGAGGCTTGGGAAGACGCTGCTGAATCCGAAATGAAAAAAAAGTCGGTTGAATTTTCCAGAAACGAGATGAAAAATTTTCCGCCTATCAGCGGTACTAAACGGGAAGATGCGTTAAATGATGACTTTTCTCTTGATCTTGATCTGGTTTCAGAGGACGGCGGGAAATCCTCTCTGGAATTGCCCTCCACGGATAAATCCTCTTCTGAATTTGACCTTGATGTCCCCTCATTAGTTTCAGAGAACGGCGGGGACGATCCGTCGGATTTAATTTCAGCAGAAAACTCTTCCGGGGAATTTAATTTTGGAATTTCAACAGATTCGCCTATTTTAAGCGAGCGTAAAGAAGAAAATATTAATGACGACTTTTCTTTGACTGTTTCTGATTCAGAAAAAAATTCAAAGTCTCCAAAATTGAATCCAGAAGAATCTTTTCGCGAGGCGGATATTCCAGCTTTTTCGTCTGAGGAGTTGGCATTAAGAAAAAAAATCCGGAGAACGCTTAAGATTTATTCTCAAATCAGCCTTAGCTCGGAAGAGAATCGTCCGATCGACATCATTTCATATGTGATGCCGTATGGTTGCGATGCGGAAATATTTTTTGGCAGCCGGGAAGGAAATGTTCGAGTGAACGCGATTGGCGCTTTGTGCTGGAATGTTCCAATGGGTGATGAATCCGCATTTACCAACAGTCGGGAGAAGCTGGTGCCGCGTTTGGGATACGGTATCCAGCAGTATTCCGGTCAGCTGCTTGCCGCTCTGGCCCTTGCGCGGGTCTCGGTTAATTATCGTTTCCCGGCTGGGTGGGCAATTCCAGTGGAAAATTCCTCAAATGAGTCCTGGAGTTTAGAAAAAAGGACATTGGAAGCAGACGGAAACGCGGCAAACGGAATTTCTCCCAAACCGAAAGGAAAGAAAAGGTTTGGAATTCGAAATCTGGTTGAATTTGAACAGAAGAATTGCCGATGGGGAAGTGATCTTTCCTTAACTCTTATCGGCCTTTCGTATTATCTTCCAAAAGACGCGGAATGGGAAACCGCCGATGGAGAAAAGTGGAGTCTGGAGCGTTTGGTGGAAAATGAATTGGCGCGTCCCATGATAAAGGGGGAAGCCGCTTCAACCAATCAGTTGCTGGGACTGCTCTGCGCGATTCGGTGTCAGCAGATGAAGGCAAAGCACGTTCCGTTAAGTGGAGCATTTGCCCGAGCGGAAACGTATCTCCGGCAATTTCAGGATTATGTTCTTGAGCTTCAAAACGAAATTGGAATCTGGCATCCAGAATTTTTTCTCAAAAAAGGAGCGGTTCCGGATCAGCCAACAGAAATGCTTATTTCCAGCGGGCACATTTTACGGTGGCTTGTCTCTGCTGCCTCTCGAAATGAATTGGCGAATCCCAAAATTTTCAAAGCCGTTTCCGTAATTAATGAACTTCTTGAATACCAACTTGCCTATTGGGATCCGGCAAACGCGTCCGGCACTGAAATTGAAGGGATCATGACGGCTCTTCACGCATTAACTATTTACGAAAAAAGGCGATTCAGGCAGACGACAGTTAAATAAATGTTTTGGAGAACCGGTTCCTTAATTGAAATGAATCAGGTTTTAGCGGTATCCTGCTCTGAATCTTGAGGTTCAGAGTGGGGGTGGGCAGCTCTCTTTGGCTTTCCGGATTTTTGAGTGCGTCGCCATTCACGGTATGGCCCCAATTCCGTTTTGATTTGAAGAAGTGTGGCACTTAAAAAAGCAATATCATCCCCGTAACCGAGAAATGGAAGAAGGTCGGGAACCGCGTCCAGGGGGCAAATCACGTACGCGATGGCAGCGGTCGTTAACGCGATTGTCGTTTTGGAAACATTTCGGTAACGGCCAGCCGCGTAATCCTGGAGAAGAGAGATCATATTCTGAAAGTCTCCCACGAAAGCCCCAAGATTCCGTGCTTTACCTAATGCTTCGGGCAGATGGCGCAACACTTTGACCAGATTCCACCCTTTTACGAAATCTTCGGGCTTTGGAGGACTCATTTACTTCTCCAGTTTGGTTCACCAAGGATTGGGATTCTTTTTCCCATGTCAGGTACGGTTTCCCGGATGAAATTTAAAGGTCAAGATCAAATTCATCGGCGGTTTCATTTTTATTGGGCACGTCCTCTTTCGCCTTTTCAGGAACATTCAAAAGTTCATCGCCTTTTTCCCCCGCTGATTTTTCATTTTCTGGAATATCCAACAGGTCATTTTCATCTGCCTGAAGCGCTTCTTTTGGTGCCGGAGGAGAGATTTCTTCCGTTTCCGATTTCGCGCTGTTTTTAGATATTGAGGATTCCTCCTCGAGGGAGGCGGAATTAACCGTGGACATTTTTTTCTCTTCTTCACGTGCCAGCGCGAGAGTTTTCAATCCTTCCGGAAGAACGTATTCACCCGTCAAAACGAGATCCAGCTCCGGGAGAAAGTTTTTGAGAAATTCTTCCGCGATCTTCAATGTGTCGGCTTGACCTTCAAGTGTTTTACTGCCTTCGATGATACTTACGTACATTTTGCAAATTGGTTCACTTGAATTCCATTTCAGCCGCGGGAATTTAGGAGCGATCCAGTCTGTTCCCATCCCTTTCCAGCCCCAAAAAACACGTTGTTCATAGTGACCGGACGGGTCACTGAAAATGGCCGTTTTAAATTTTGCCGAACGTTCTTCCTGAATAGATTCCTGGGGATTTTTCGGATTGGGGATTGTTACCGGATAAAATATCTCAAACGTCTCAACTTCTGTTTTCTGTTCACTTCCACTTCCCGTGAAGCAGACATCCGGCGTGTGCGCGCCAACGGAACGACTAAAACCGCACGTGATATTAATGTGAACATCCGGCGTATCATAAGAACCGCGAAAATGCCGGGCCAAGGAACCTTCCGCTCCGGCAACGCGTCGAATCAGTTCATTATCGATACCGATCTGATCTTCATTAAGGTCTGCCTGCCAGACACCGACATGCGTCGGAACGGCATTTTCTACCGCGTCCTTAAATGATTGAAGATAGGTATCATATTTCTGTCCCCAGCGCATGGTCGCGTTTCCTTCGTAGTATGTCGCCAGAAGAACGCCGATGACGCCAATGCCCAAAATCAAAAAAAGTGAGTTCTTTTTGATGAAGTCCATGAATTTTCTTTCCTGGTCTTTTCTGAAATTGATTTTTGGATGATCAAAATTCTGTTTTACGGTTTGGCTTTCGTCAGAAATCAACCGTTTTTTGATTTAACATATCCTGATTTTGAATATCGGTATTGACAGAATTTCGCTTTAGGCAAAACATGACCAAAGACAGACACCCCTAATGGAGTCTGTCGGATCGGTCTGAATTTTATGGTGCCGGCTATCGTTCAATTTCACGAAGTTTCAGGCAAAGATAACCCAAAACATAGAGAGGGATAGCGTAGCCGATCATGATGCAGAAATTCATCAATACCATATCGAGTGAAATATTAAATCCCTGCGCGACATAATTTGACGTATCGAAGCGGTCAAATGCGGGTACCAGGTACGAAAGGAAACGGATGAAAACCTGAAAAACCGTATCCATCATTTTGGAAACGATGATTTCGTAAGAATTCATATCCAAATCAATCGTCATATTTTCCTGTCTGAAAAGGCGAATGGCCGCTTCCAGCGGGCCGCCGCCTTCCATATTGCCGGTTCCCATCGTCGCGATGAACTGGTGGAAATAACCGCCAAGAGTCATAAATAGAGTCGCGAGGACTGTTACCGGAGTTGAGAGGAACGTACTGAAAACGACTCCATAAATTGAAACGAGTATCATCTGAAACCAGATACCGAGGTAACCTTTCAGGAAGTTCCAGGCAAACGGAGCATCCGCGTGACGCAAGTACATATCGGGCTTTGCCGCTCCGAAATACTGACCGCGTTCCAAACATTTAATCCAGACTTCAAGAACATTCTGGCGTTTGATTTCACGTCCCTTTTCATCAAATTTGCTGGATTCCGACGCGACGAAGTCCTTGAAAAGGTCAAACTCCGCCCGGTTTGCTCCGCCGACATCCAACTGGTCTTCAGGCGGATAGGAAGTCAGCTCACCTCCCTGACGCGCGATTTTTACTGCCAGTGCCTGCGCTTTGGAACCACTGGCTCCGTTCGGATTGCGCTGCGTTGATTTCAGGTTCATTTTGTCCGCGCTAATGTTGATCGTGCGTGGGACACGAAAAACGGAAGTACCGCCTTCGCGTGATTGAAAAATCTCGACTTCAAGCATTAGGCCGGTTTCGGGATTGCGAATATAGAAACCGCCGATAATCTGACGAGAGATGAGGCCTTTATGCGTACGGAAGACTTCCTGGGTGAATTCAAACTGGAGCGCGTCGTCGACCAGGGCTGCGGGAGTCACGTTATCGAACTGCCAGATGAACGCGGCGTCCGTATTCCCGGCGATGAAACTTCGATATTCCCATTCATCGCCGACGTTTACGCCTTTTTCAGAGACGATACCGCGCTGATCAAGATAACCAATGTCGCCATATTGGACGACCCGGGCATTGAACATTTCAATCGGCTGGCTCAACGTGAAATGACGAATTCCGTTTTTGTCTTCATGAAGCGTGATGTCGTGCGTATGGTCACGAGTAGGGGTGAGGTAAGCAATCTGATTTTCTTTGTCGAAAACGATTTCATGCCTGTGTTCACGCGAATTTTCAGTTAAACCTTTTTCCAGAAGCGGATTTTTAGGATCCTGACGTAATTCTTCAGTAACAGTGTGCGTGTGCGCCTGACCGCGAATAACGAAACCATAGCTGATTAAACCCATTGGGAGCAGAAGAAGCGTACCCAGCAGCGTGAAACCGAGAATCCTTCCGAGTACTATTTCGGAAATTCGTACCGGTTTGGTCACGATCGTGTGGATTGTCTTTTTCTGAAAATCAGTCGGCAGACTGAACGCGGTCAGAAGAAGCATCAAAAGGATCGTCAGGTAGGCGGTCGTACTGAAAATAAAGCTCACGTAGAGCTGAGCCGGATGCGGGCTGGTCGGGTCCAGAAACATGCCGGCAAAGAGGACGATCAATACGAAAATGATGAAGACGATCACAATTTTTTTTCGGATTGCTTCTTTGAACGTCAGCATTCCCAAGGCTCCGACTTTGGAAGGGGAAATACTGAAAATATCCGCGAGAGATTCACGGGCTGTTTTCAGAATCAGCTGAAAAGCCTGACCCGGACCAAGGCGCAGACTGGAGAAAAGCATTCCAATGAATCCGAGCAGGAGGAAAAAGATGAGTACCGCGATCATCCATTCCACGAACGCCATTGGCAGCCAATTGAAAATACTCGGTACATTTTCCTCAATTACCATTCGATTCACCTCCATGGGCACGACGGCCTGGATGCTGCTTGCTTTCTTCGACGATACGGAGGAAGAGATCCTCAAGAGTCGTTCGGGAATTACCGATGGATTTCACGTCACCGCCATATTTCCTGACGATTTCGCTGATTTCATTGATTGCCGCCTCTGGAAGAAGGGAAGTCTGAATGTCGGTCGTGTCTTTGACTGTGAGCAGATTGTCCACTCGGCCGATTTCTTTCAGCTCACCCTGGAAAAGAATGCCAATTCGGTCACAGACATCCTGAACATCTGCCAGGAGGTGACTGCACATTAAAACAGTTTTTCCCTGTTTTTTGAGATCGAGAATCAGATCCTTCATGTCTCGGGTACCAATTGGGTCGAGACCGGAGGTTGGTTCGTCAAGAATGACGACTTCCGGATCGTTAATCAGGGCCTGAGCCAGGCCGACACGACGAACCATACCTTTTGAGTATTCTTTCAGCTGACGTTTTTTAGCGTAAGTCAAACCGACCATTTCCAAAAGGTCATTGGCTCTTTGGCGGCGGACAACGGCTGGAATATGGAAGAGCTTACCGTAAAAATCCAGAATTTCCTCAGCTGTCAGGAAACGATAAAGATACGATTCTTCGGGCAGATAGCCGATCCGTTCATTTCTGCGGACATCACTGGCGTTTTTACCGAAGATTAAAGCATCTCCTTCACTCGGAAAGAGAAGTCCGAGCAAAAGTTTAATCGTCGTGGTTTTTCCAGAGCCGTTTGGTCCCAAAAGACCGAAAATCTCACCGCGGTTGATCTCAAGGTCAAGCGATTTGAGCGCGTGAACTTTCCGGCGCCCCCAAAAGTCACGATAAATTTTTGTCAGGTTTCTCGTTTCAACGACTACTTCAGACATAGAAATTTCCTCTTAATGAGTCAATTCTCATTTGATTTTTTTATTTTTCCAGTTTTCCTTTATTAAAGGAGCTTCCAAAAACTCAATTTCCGGAAAAGGATACTCTTGATTTTGGCCGGCGTTGCCTGAAGACGCAAATATCCGCGAACACGCGAAACTTCTGGCTGCTTGCGGAAATTCAAATCCCTCTCACTTTTCTCCAAGGAAAGCGGTTTTAGGAAGGTCCCCCAAATTTATCTCATTATACACGGAAATTTCGTTTCATGACAGGGGGCACCCCCAATTTATTCAGATTTTTTGAAAATTTTCATACTTTGAACGGTCGGTTTTTCTGATTGCTTTTTTTCTCATAATTCGAATTTCCGGTTTGGGAGACATTTCTTTCCTGAACACTCTTTAGGATTTCTTTTCAAAGGATTGAAACGAAGGAACCGGACGGAATGGTTTCTTGAATGATTTTGGCGGAGTGGGAAGGAAAAATTTTTATTTTTTGCCTTTTTTTCTTTTCAGCTATTTACGAAATCCGGGAATATGGTAAAATGAATCTTGAGGAGAGGTTTTAAGGATGGCGAATTTCCAGATTTTTTAGAGAGAGCCAGAAACGGGCGCGTGCTGCGTGTTGCCGAATGAACGATGGGCTTTCTTGAAGAATCGGAGAATCCTTGACGGTCTGAAAATATCTTTCCTTCCGGCCGAATTTCATAACTGCCTTTAAGTATTGTTCATTTCAAATCCAGAGCCGGAACTTTTAGGTTTTTGAATGGCTGTTTCGGTTTGACTGTTAATATTCTCATTATTTATTAAGATGAAAAAACTGAGAAATTTTCGCTGGGCCGCTGCCCTTTTGTTTTTGACGTGCTTTACCGCTGCCTGTCTGGGATGGAAACCGGCTTCTGAACTTCTCCAGCTTCAGCTCGGCCCGATGTCCGTGCGTTTGCTGGCGTCTTTTTCGTGGGGACTCTTCACGGCACTGGGAACGGTCTTTTTTCTGACGTTCCTTTTCGGGCGGCTTTACTGCGCGGTCTTCTGCCCGCTCGGGATCCTTCAGGAACTTCTGGGACGCGGACTTCAGGAGGTCTTCGGCCCCTCCCGAACGGATCTCCGAACCGTACGTTCTTTCAAATGGCTCCGCTATCCGCTTCTGGTGTTCGTCGTGACGCTCGTACTGGCCGGCACGCTTTTCCCCGCAACGTGGCTTTTGCCGTCGTCGAATTATGTCATGATGCTGAACCATTTAGCCACCCCGGAAAGCGGCGCGTTTTTCGCAGCGTGGGGATTCCTGATCCTGCTGATCGTTCTGGTGAGGCTTCGCGGACGGATCTACTGCAATTCGCTCTGCCCGGTCGGAGCGGCACTTTCTCTCATCTCACGTTTTTCGCTCTTTCGTGTCCGCGTCCGCGAAAACTGCGTCCACTGCGGAATGTGCGAGAAAAAATGTCCTGCCGGCTGCCTCGATTCAAAAACCGGCAGGGTGAATGCCTCAGAATGCCTCGTCTGTCTGGAATGCCTGACGGAATGCCGCGTCAACGCCCTCACCTACGCACCGCCGTTCCTGGGGAAAGAGAACCCGCAGATCTCCGCCAACTCCAATGAAATGCCGTCGGAAAACGTTTCGGGAGATCCGGAAAGCATTTCGGAAAGATCGGTGAACATCCCGGAAAAGAAACGCTCCGAAACCGCTTCCTCTCCATCCGGCTCACCCCAAGGACCGAACATGATCCGCCGCGCGATCCTCATTTCTTCAGCGACGGCGGCAGGAGCGGGAGTCGGGCATTTTCTGAACCTGCACAATATTCGGAAACCGGATGAACTAAAAGCCGACACTGAGCGTCAGGTCCTTCCGCCAGGTGCGTGGTCCTACGAAAAATTCCGGACTCGCTGTGTCGGCTGCGGGCTGTGCGTCGGCGTTTGCCGCGGAAACGCTATTTCACTCTCCATGGGAGAGCACGGACTCTACGGCACGCTTCAGCCGTTCCTGAATTTTGATCAGGGGAAATGCCTGACCGACTGCGATGCCTGCATGAAGATCTGTCCGACCGGCGCACTGGAAGACATTGGACTGGAGACCAAAAAGAAACTTCGACTGGGCATCGGAAGCTACGATCCGCTCGGCTGCCGTGCGTTTCTCGGAACGCATCCGTGTGCAAAATGCGAGCAGGCCTGCCCGCAAAAGGCGATCTCGATGGTCGAATTTCGCGGACGCAAGATCCCGAAATTCAACGACGATCTCTGCACCGGGTGCGGCGCGTGTCAGCTCGTCTGCCCCAAAAACGTCATGCGCGTGATCCCGGCAGTCGAACAGACGGTCCTTGAGATTCCGGAAACCGAAACAAAATCAGAAGAAAAAGAAGGAGAAAACGCATGAATCGACGTGACTTTCTGCAGACAGCGGCCGCGGTTTCTGCCGCCTCTTCCGTGAATCTGGTCTCGACCTCCGAAAATGCGCCCGTGCCGACTCCGTCAGGTGCTGGCCCGGCAGACGGTGCCCTGGCGACTCCGGAAAACGCTGGTTCAATGATTCCGTCAGGAACTTCCCAGGACGCTCCGCCGCAGGTCTTTCGGAATCCGTTCAAGGGCGGCCTTTCGCTTCCGTCGCTTGGTTTCGGCGTATTCCGAATGCCGATGGACACGAACATCTCGCAGAAGCTCGTCGACACCGCGATGGCGTCCGGAATCAACTATTTCGACACGGCATACACGTACCTCGGAGGAAAGGCAGAGGATCTCTGTGCCCGGCTTCTGGCCAAATATCCGCGGGAAAGCTACTTTTTCGCCACGAAAATGCCGCCGATGAACCCCGGAAGCACGCCGGCAGACCTTACGCGCATTTTCGACGACCAACTCCAAAAAAGCCGCGTCGAATACTTCGATTTCTACCTCTGCCATAATCTGCAGGTCAATTCGTGGGCACACGCGAAAAGAGTCGGCATGGTCGAATTCCTTCAGAAGAAAAAAGAGGAAGGAAAGATCCGGAATCTCGGTTTCTCGTTCCACGACACGCCGGAGCTTCTGGCCGAGATCGCCGATTTTCATCCGTGGGACTTCGCGCTCATCCAGCTCAACTATTTCGACTGGATTCCGTACCGCAGCGGTGAACAGTATGAAGTACTGCGCAAACGAAACATTCCGATCTGCGTCATGGAACCGCTTCGCGGCGGTCTGCTGGCCAATTTGGGAGAAAAGGGAAACGCCGTCTTCAAAAACGCGGACCCGCACGCGACCATTGCGTCCTGGGCATTCCGCTATGTCGCGTCTCTTCCTGGAGTCTTTACCGTCCTGAGCGGCATGGACTGCATGGAGCATCTGGTAGAAAATATTCAGACGTTCTCCAATTTCAAGCCCATCACCGACGCAGAGAAAAAAATCATCACGGCCGCCCTCGAAGCGTACGGCTCGACGGGGTTCATTCCGTGCACCGACTGCAAATATTGCCTCCCGTGTCCGCTGGAGATCGACATTCCATCCGTCTTCACGATCTACAATCAGTTCAAAAGGACCATCGACATCCGCCCGCGCTTTCCGGGGATCCGCCAAATGGAACTCAAGATGCTCGAACAGGCCAAAACGTGCGTCTCGTGCAAGCAGTGTCTGAACCGCTGCCCGCAAAAGATCAACATTCCGGAAGCGCATCGGCAGGTCGTGAAAGACGAAATGAAGCGGAATGTTTAGAGGTTGGTTTACGGCGGAATTTTACCGTGTGCGGAACATTCTGGCGTGAGTCTGATGAATTGGGGAAGACACGCTAATTTTTCGGTTCGGCATAGGTAAAGGGAAGAATTATCGTCAGAGCGCCAATAGTCAGCAGGCAGTATTTCGCGAGAGGACTGGAATGGAAGACACATGGAATGGGTTTTCCTGTTTCCGGATTTTTTTCAAATGAGAATTTGAAATGGAACGTTTTCACGTACGCACACTGAAATCCGAGCAGAAGAATAAAAGTGCCAAGGGCGAGCATAAAAGTTTTTCTCATTACTTGCCTCATATTACGTAAAAAAGCGTTTCATTTTGTTTTTCGGCTTGCTGTCGGATTATCTTTAGCGTTTTTTAAGAAAGTTTTTCGAAAAAAGGTTTTTTTTCGTGATTTTACGAGAGACAGACCTTTTGGGAGGATTTTACGGTGCCAGCCGTACGACGAAAAAGTCTGTTTGTTCCAAAGATAACGATTGAATAAATTACTGCCTGTAAATATTTTCATGAAAGAGCAAAAAAAAACTTGAATCTTTCCAAAAAAATAGTAAATTAGAGATGAAGAGAAAAATAACCTCTATTTCATGAATAGAGGCAGATTTTTCTTTTGTGACAAAGTGTTTCACTGGGCGAAAATGGATTTTTTGCTTTTCAGAAATAAATTTAGATATTTGAGATAGTCGATCAAAACCAGGGCAGGTTTAACAAATGGCAGAAATCATAAAAAATCCGGCAGACGAAATTAACGCGATGATTCGGAACGCGGAATTGCGCAGCGAACTTGAACCGTACTATGATGAATCGATCGTAAGCCTTGACGAACGCCATTTGCCGCTTGATGTTGAAAATGAGTATCTTGAGATGATGCTGGCGTGGGAAATGGCACCGGTTCTTCCCATCTCGCAATGGTTTGATCCTCCGCTTTGTCCGCGCCATCCATCGTTCATGACCCAGGAGGAAGTACGTCTGGAGCTTCGGAAACTGGCGGAAGCTCTTTATGAGAAACAGATTGTTCTGGATTTTACCGATCATCTTTCTGATCGTGAACTTTACCTTCTTATTTGTCAGGAGATTCTTCCGTCAAAAGAAAAGATGCTTGCGGTACGTGACGGTTATCTTCATTGGGACTGTGCTTCAGTAGGAGAAAATCAGGAAATATGGCTGACTTACTACGCGTCTGACGAAGAACGGGAGATTTGGGAAGAGATGAATGACCGATCCGCTCCTTTGAAACTGGTTCCTCCTTATTTACGGGATCTGCCCTCTGATCCGAACGAGGAAAAATAAATTTGAAGTGGACTCAGGGAAGACCTGAGTCCTTTTCGATTGGCAGGCGTTTTTCTGAAAGAGTATTCTCCGAGGATCTGGTATTTTATGAAGTAAAGGCTGGCTGGGTACGCGAATATTTTTATTTTCTGAAGTGCTCTGGAAATTTTTGAGTAATCTTGATTTTTTCTAAAACGACATGAATTTTAAGAGGATTTGGGGGAAATAAGGTAATTTTTCTTTAATCTGTCGTTCGGAATTCTATAAAAAAAATAATTTATTTGAAATTTAGTGAGAAGATTGAAAATCGATGTTGAAATTTCTGAAACAGTATGCTATATTAAAAACAGAGAAGTTGCTTTCGATAAAACTTGCCGTTTCCGAAATACTTACTTCAGTCAGCCCCTTATTGTCAGACAGATTCCAGTAGAGGCCAATTCATGGTTGATTTTTTTGTTCGTGAAAACCCGCTGTTAAATATGCCTTCAGGATCAAAAAAAGGTCCTAAGTATGAAGGTCGTGATGGAGAATCGCAATTTATTCCCGGCATGTCGTCAGGTGAAAGCGAACACGTTCTTCTTGACTACGGTGAATTTGGTTTTCCGGATGAGCAGATTGTTAAAGAATGGACGATCGTGGGGTGTCTGACAGTCATTCTCTCAACGCTTGGGGTTCTTTTGGGAATTTGCGTACTTGCCTATACGATTTGGACTGTTCATCGTGAGGGGAAAAGGCATGAAGCGAGCGATGCTGTCATTGTCGCGTCAAATACTGGATCCACGGGGCTGAAGAGGGCAGAGGTCAAGGCATTTTCTGTGGACTGCAAGTGGAATTATCCCAGCGCGGTCTGTCTGACCCCATGTGGTCGTTATCTGGTGACCGGCGGCGGTCCCCGAATGCGTCTGGCTGAAATTGAATCCCAGGTCATCAGCAAAAGGAAGCAGGAGGAAGAGCAAGGTTCCCTTAATTCCTATGGAGAGGCACAGGAGGAGATGGTTCAGCAGCCTCGTTTTCTTTCGTATGATAGCCGGCCAGCCGATTTACCCAATAGCGTTTTCATGGATTATCTTAATCTTGGAAAAAATGGTAAACGGGTTATCGAGATTACGGAACAGCGCCAGAAAGAGCTGCTTGGAGAAGAAGAAAGAAAAGAGGATGATTTGTCGGATTTGAATCTTGATGATCTTCTTTCAGTCGTGAATTCATCTGAAACTCCAGATTTGGAAAAACTTCATGTTCGGGACACGACGAATGAAAACATGGTTTGGAAAAAGACGCGTCCGTCAGTGGAAAGTTACCCGATCGCGTTTTGGTCAATGGAAACGATGCGGCCATTGGCGGTTTACTGGAATCATGAGTATCCGATAGTTTCCCTGGCCATGTCTCCAGATGGAACGAAAGTAGTGTCGGCGGATTCTGGCGGAAACGCGATTCTCTGGAGCCTTGACAATCTTCCTGGTGAGAATGGTTCTCTGACTCCGACTTGGCATTTTGTCAATAAAATGACTCCCAAAATGCGGGTAAAACAGAGATTGGGCCGAGTTCACTCGATTCATTCGGTGACTTTTACTCCGTCAGGCAGGCAGTTTGTTTTGGCTGCGACAGTTGACGCGCTGGATGAGACCGGAAATCCTTATTCAACGTGCGGCGCGCTCATTTTGTGGGATATTGAGAATTGGCAGGAGGTAATTCGGCGTCGTGGATCCGGCGGATTGTCGGAGAACGTTGATACGTATTATCAGACATTTTACCCTGTTGGTAAATTCTGTGACGTAAAGTATACGCCGAATGGAAAATATCTTTTAGCCGCGGCAGCTGGATCCAATGCCGGCGTTTACTATTTTGACAATCGCACGAGCAATCCGGCATATGGTATCTGCATGGCGGATCTTGAATCTGACGAGCAGCGTCCCCGCAATTCCTCAGTCGGGGAATTTCGTCCAAACCTGGTTCAGGGAGTCAGCCATCATGATTTTCCTAACGCGGATTCCGTGGCACTCGCGATTTCTCCCCAAAACCCTAATGACAAATCGGATAAAAATTCATTTACGGTCGTTTCCGCGGATAATTACGGACGAATCGCGTATTGGGATTTCGCGCCGCGGACAAATCGCCCTCGTGAAGGAGTCAAATGCGTGATGTTCTGGTCAACCCGAAATTCGGAAAATACGTCGCGGAATATTCGGCAGATACTTTACTCCCCGGATTCAAAGTATGTTTTATTTTTGGGAGATGATTTCGTGTTCTACAGCGGGAAAAAACCGTATGATTATCTGGGGGTTTTCAAAACGCTGACGAAAGTGGACAATGAACCGTATGATTATTTTCTGGTTTCCGGGCTTTTCACTCCGGATAATAAGTACTTTTTCGGCGGCGGAGACGATTGCCGACTCCGAATGTGGCGCATGGATGAACTTCCTATGGAGACTCGTTTCATGGCGGATCATCCAGGCAAAAAGAAAGAAAAGAGCGATGGAGCTTCAGAGGCTTCAACGTTGGAAGATATTCGGAAAGATTTTGAAAAGGCAGGCGGCAGTTTAGCCCCAACAGGAAAGAATTCCTCCGATGAAGAGGATGACTGGGACAGTGAAATGGAAAAGGAAGAACGTTCCGGTCCGCCGCATCCGCGGAATGAATAGAGAATCAGAGAAAGAAAAGTTTAATCAGGGGGTACTGGAATGGCGAAAAAAAAAGAAACAGAAAGTCAGGATGCCATAAAGGGCGGAAACAGCAGAATTAACGCTCTGCTTGAACAGAATGAAATGCTTCGTTCCACCGTATCGCAGATTGAGAAAGAATTTGGTACGGGAGCCATTATGGCACTTGGAGCCAATTCTTCGCTGAATATTCAGGGAATTTCCACGGGCTGTCTGTCTCTGGATCGCGCATTAGGCGGAAAGGGATTGCCGCGCGGAAGAATCGTGGAGGTTTTTGGACCTGAATCCAGTGGAAAAACGACATTAACACTGCATCTAGTGGCTCAGGCTCAGAAACTGGGCGGAATCGCGGCCTTCATCGACGCGGAACACGCGCTTGATCCGAGCTGGGCGAAAAAATTGGGCGTGGATCTTGAGACACTTCTGGTTAGTCAGCCTTCCTGCGGTGAGGAAGCTCTTCATATCGCGGAAATGCTCATTCGTTCCAACGCGGTCGATGTCGTGGTCGTTGACTCCGTAGCGGCTCTTGTTCCGAAAAAGGAGCTGGAGGGTGAGATTGGCGATCAGCATGTTGGGCTTCAGGCGCGATTGATGAGTCAGTCATTGAGAAAATTGACCGGGGCCATTTCAAAGAGCAAGGCGATTGTCATTTTTATCAATCAGATTCGAGATAAGATCGGGACAATGGGGTATGGCTCTCCGGAAACGACACCGGGTGGACGCGCTCTTAAATTTTACTGTTCCTGCCGTCTGGATGTGCGCAGAATTGGGCAGATCAAGGATGGTGAAAATGTCATTGGGCAGAGAGTCAAGGCGAAGGTTGTCAAGAATAAAGTGGCTCCTCCTTTCCAAACCGCTGAATTTGATATGATGCACGATTCCGGCATCAGTTACGAAGGGGATATTATTGATCTGGCTCTGGCGCAAAAAATTATTATCCGAAGCGGAGCCTGGTTCCGATATGGCGAAACTCCGTTGGGCCAGGGAAGAGAAAAAGCTCGACTTTTTCTCAAGGAAAATACGGATGTTTGCGAAGAGATCAAGGAAAAAATTTTGGTGAATTTGGAGCCAATTTCAGAATCAGGTGAGACTTCCGAAGAGCTTCCTGATTTTGATGAACTGGAAAACGAAAACGCCGATATTGAACTTTAAAAAGGGCTTCCCAAAACGAGTTTTCCAAAGAAAATCAGTTTGGGGAAGGGCCTTAAATTTTGAGACAGTGAATGGCCCGCGACAGAATATGTGGTTGTCGTGGAGGCTGTTCCTAAATTACTTTTACTTTATTTATCATTACACAAAATGTCAGAAATCAATCTCAAAGAATACGTTACCAGTATTCCGGATTTTCCCAAACCGGGTATTATTTTCAGAGACATCACTACTTTGATTCAGGCACCGGAAGCATTTACGGAAGCCTGTCGAAAATTGACGGAAGCCGTGCGTGAACTGAAACCGGATGTCATCGCGGCTCCTGAAGCCCGCGCGTTTCTATTTGCGGCGCCTATGGCGATTGAGCTTCAGTGCGGCTTGGCTCTTATCCGAAAACCAAATAAATTGCCGCGTAAAGTCATTTCTCAAACGTATGATCTGGAATATGGATCCAACACGCTGAATATGCACGTGGATGCGCTTAAACCAGGTTCGCGGGTTTTGGTCATTGATGATCTTTTGGCGACAGGAGGTACGGTAGACGCCTGTCGAAAACTCGTGGAAAAGGTAGGCGGAAAAGTCATCGGATTTGGTTTTGTTCTTGAGCTTTCTTCTGAGTGCAAAGGAAGAGAATTCCTTAAATCGCAGTGTGACGCTGAAGTTTTTTCTGTTATTGAGTATTAAAAAGGGATTGCGGCGTGAAGAAATTTTCAGAACTGGCAGAATTGATTCAGTGTGTTTCCGCGGATTTAACCGCATTTTGGCTTGACGCGGATTTAAGCGCAGAGGAGCTTTCTGCCAAACTAAACCCGGAAATTTCAGAGGCAGTTCCCTTTGCGGAAGCCAAATCCGGTTCCATTACTTTGCTGGACAGCCTGAAAAAACTGTCGTCGCTTGCCGAATGCGGTGCGTCAGCGGTTCTTTTGCCTAGAGGGGCGGAGGAAAAACTGGCGGGAGAAGGGATGAAGAAGTTGAACCCGAAGGGTATTGCGCTGCTTTTGAGTGAAAATCCCTATCTGGATTTCGCGAAACTGGTGTCGTGTTTTAATCCTCCGATTTCTCGTCCTTCTTCAGGTATTCATCCTGGCGCGTTCATTGATTCCACGGCGAAAATTGGAGAAAATGTGACGGTCATGGCCAATGTTCACATTGGGCCTAACGTGGAAGTAGGGGCGAATGTTATTCTCCATCCGAATGTTTGCTTAATGGAAGGGGTGAAAATCGGAGAAGATTCGGTGCTGTTTCCGAACGTCACGGTTTATGAAAAGTGTGTGATTGGCGCACGGTGCATTCTTCACGCGGGAGTTGTGCTGGGCGCGTATGGTTTTGGGTATGATTCCTCGACAGGAAAACATCTTCTTTCACCGCAGCTGGGAAATGTGGTTTTGGCGGATGAGGTAGAACTTGGAGCGAACACGACGATTGACCGCGGTACTTTTGGTTCTACGCGAATTGGCGAGGGAACGAAAATCGACAATTTGGTCATGATTGGGCATAACTGTCAAATTGGCCGGCATAATCTGCTTTGCTCTCAGGTGGGTATCGCGGGGAGTTCGTCAACCGGTGACTACGTAGTTTGCGCGGGACAGGTTGGCCTTGCCGATCACATTTCAATTGCGTCGCATGTTATTTTGGGTGCGCAGGCGGGAGTTCCCAGTTCGATTTCAGAGCCGGGAACGTATCTTGGGTCGCCAATCATGAACATAAATGAGATGAAACGGCAGTTTGTTGCCGTGAAGCAGCTTTCAGAGTATTGGAAAACGCTCAAGAAACTGGCGAAAGAGGCGGAAACGGCCAGCACGAAATAAAACTTTTTTTCAAAAAATCAGCGGGAGTTTTTTCTTCCGCTGATTTTTTAAGGTCAGGAATTTTAAAGGAACGGAAAATTCTCCCAAAACAGTTTCGCGAGACGAAAAGCTGTTTTGAGAGTTTATGGAGGTTTCCGTGTTACTTTGCCTGAAGTTGATCTTTTTTCAACCCTATTTTTTGCCATGGAATTTGCTGAAATCCGGTTTTGAGTGCCGGTGATTCCGCTTTCAGAGTGAAATTTCCATTTTCCCAATCTTCGATCATGGGGTCACCTTTCGTGAAATTATCTTTAATCGTGTTGAATTCCTCCGCGTTTGCCCAGATGGAAGTTCCGCGCCACTGTCCTGAGTGATTGTTTCCAAAATTACTGTTCAGGCAAACGTTTTTCGTGATGACGTTTCCGACAGGAGTTCCGGGATGGTTCGTGAGAATCGTCAGGAGTTCCGGGTATCGGGTTGAGTAAGGCGGTTCGGTGATTTTGATTCCGCAATTAACGCCGTTTTCGGAAAGCTCTTTGATCCAGTTCGCGGTAAATTCTTTTTGCCATCCCAAGCCGCGCGCGTCGAGATGGACGCAGGGTTGGCAGTTGATAAACAGATTGTTTACGATTTGGCAGTCACGACCGCCGCCGATCATGGCCGCGCGGGTTACGTTCACGAAAATATTTCCGAACATTTCGGCGGAGGAGAACTGGTCATCAAGATAAATGCCGACGCAGCCACGATTCTCAAATCCCTGAATGTCTTTCAGAAGATTAAATCGGAGTACGTTTCCGCGCATGGTCCAGTTTCGTCCAGTATAGATGGCGCCGGCGTCGTTGGATTCGAAGCAGACGTTGGAGATTTCGTTAAATTCGATAAGATTATCGTTTCCGCTGAATCCTATTCCCATATGCGGAGCATCGTAGATTTTATTATGCGAAGCGGTGTTTCCAACGCCGTTCAGGCTGATTCCCGGAGCGTAAACTCTCTGAATTCTGGCGTAATCGTGAATTTCATTATTTGAGATCAGATTCCCGGAAGGAGTAAGAGTTTTTCTGTCTCCGCCGTGAATGCTTATGCCGCTTTTTCCAAGATTGAACAGATGGCATCCATAAATAGTTTGGTTTGTTCCGGAGGCACTGATTCCGGTTCCGCTGACGTTTCGGACGGTTAGTCCAACCACCAGGTCGTGAGAGCCGTTCATGGTTAAGGCTGTCCCGCGGGAAAATTCAAGCGTGAATCCCTGAAACGTGACGTAATCCGCGTTGATTTTTACGAGAGTGTCGATTCTTGAGACAGCCATTGAATTTTCGCGGATTTCTTTCGGCGGATAGAAATAAAGAATCCCTGATTCCCGGTCCACGTAGTATTCTCCCGGCATGTCAATCTCGCAGAGAAGATTGAAACCGTAAAACCACTGATTTTTTCTGTATCCGTAGGAATGATAGGGCGGTTTTACTTTGAGCGTTTTGCTTTCTTTAATGATTTCGGCAATTGGATGCCGTTCTTCGGACCAATCCCAGAACCAGTATCCGTGAACCCATGGATCTTTTTCTTTGGTCCATTTTAGAATTCGTTCATCTTCAAACTGAAAAATTCCGACTTTGTCCCCTTTTGTTCCGCGAACATCAACCGGTTTATTCACGTTTACGCTGGTGATTTTCACGAATCCTTCGTTTGGGTAACGCGAGAGCTGCATCGGAGTACCGTCAAAGAAAAGTTCGATTCCGCCTCCTTTTGGAGAGCCAAAATTAGTGATTCCAGCGGCTTTCAGATCGACCATGACAATTTTTCCGCGTACGGATTCGTCAAGTTGGTTCAGGATTTTTGGATCATCAACCGTTTTCCAATTATTCAGGATGGTTCCGGCACTTAAAATAACTTCTTTTCCTTTCTCTGCCTGCCAAGTGATTCTGGCAGATTCTTTCCCTGAGTCGTTTTTTTCCAGAGCGAAAGTTTTGGGTAATTCGTAAATTCCCTCAGCGACAGTCACGGAATAAGCGGCGGGAGAAGTCTGGAGCGCATCCCGCACTGCGTTTTGGGCTTTTTCAAGAGTTGCGAACGGGCCGTCTGTTTGGTTCGCGTTTGGAATTGCCGATGTGCCGCTCCATGAGTCATTACCGTCTGGAGAAACAAAAAAATCTCCTTTTTTTTCGATTCGGGCATCATCCAGTGCCGGGTTTTGGGCAAAGCTTCCGACAGCAGAAAGTATGGAAAGGACACCGAGTAAGAAAGCAGGCAGGAACGCTGAAAATTTCATTGGATTTTCCTTAAAGTAAGAGGAATGTTTTCTGAAAGAAGAAAGTATTTTTTTATCTTTCATTTTTTGGAAAATTTCTTTCATTCTACCAGAGAATTGGTGAAATTTCAAGCGGGCGCCAAAAAGAAGCTGGCAGAGATTGAAATTTTAAGAAAAATTTTAGGGGAAATTTGGAGATGCGAGAAGTTCATATTGACTGTTCATGAGATATTTACTAAATTTAATACTGGAAAAATGTCATGTTTGATCATGAATGAAAAAACAGAATATCCGTTTATCCAGACTGAGAGAATCCATGTTTTTGCTTCAAATCCGAATTTCTTTTCATTTTTTGCTTCTATTGCTGATAATTGTCGGAGAATCTTTTTTTTCAAAGACTTCTGTTTGGGGGCAACGGATGGATTTGGCCGATTCACTTCATGAAAAAAATGATGTTTTGGAGCAGAATAAATCTGAAAATGAAACGTTTGGACAAAATCCATTTCGTATGGTTGAATATTATCCGCAGGTTGGTACGGAGGTAAGCGTAAATCAAGCGTTTACGAATCCAAAGACAAATTCATCTTTTGACTCCGAGGCTGGCGACAGTATTCCCGGAGATTCTTCCGGCGATACGTTTTTTTCCGCTCCTCCAAACGAGGCGGATACGTTATTTTTCGACGAGAGATCATCGTTTACCGACACGAATAAATCTTCGAGTACTTTGCTTCGAGAACCTCCCCAAACGAGAAAAAGCTGTTTTCAGAAAGTGACCTTTGGGCAGTCTTTTTCAGGTTCTGGTGGTGGTTCGGATGCTTTTTCCGTATTTCATACCGATTTTTCCGCGATGTTTGCCCTTCCGGGGCCGGGAGGAGGGATTTTTCTACTTTCTCCACTTTTCGCGTTTGATCATTTCTGTGAAATGCCGAACATTCCGCTGGAAGATAATTTTTATCGTGTGGGAGTAAACGTAACGTGGATGAAGGAATTGAATGAATTTTGGCGAGTGATGCTTTTTTCTTCGCCAACGTATTCAAGTGATTTTCAGGCCGGTTCCGGAAAAGCGGTACGCGTTCCCTCCGGAGGCATGGGAATCTGGACGCCGACTCCCCATTGGCAGTTTTTATTCGGTATCGTCTATACCGGGATTGAAGACTGGGCAATTCTTCCTGTCTGCGGAGCGATTTGGCAGCCGAATGAGGATTGGAAAATTGAGATGACTCTTCCAAAACCGAGAATTTGTCGCAGATTTGAAGTAAATTCATCGTGGATGAAACCTTTTTGGCTCTATGTGGCGGGTGAATATGCCGGAAGCAGCTGGGCGGCGGACCTGAATGGGCACGAGGACTTAATGAGTTGCCATGAATTACGTCTGATGTTTGGGATTGAGCGTGATCGCCCGAAGATTGGAGAAGCTGATTTTAAATTTGAGATAGGATTTTCCTTTTGCCGGGAACTTTATTTTGAAGATAGTCCGCTGGAATATGAATCGGATATTGGATTCGTGGAAAAAGTTGAGATCAAATTTTAAAGGGAATCGGGTAAGAGAATTGCCTGAAAAACTTTGGCGGTTGAATGGTGTTGGAGGTTGGCGGGAGAGAAATATCTGGTTTTGCTCTGTGGGAAGAATAGACTCATCCGTCGGAACCTTTCCGCCAGCCAATTGGAAGTGAAGCAGATTTTGTTTCAGGGATACGGAATACGCAGAAGACTCCGACCGAAAAGAGAAATAGAGAAATTTAATGAAATCTGTTTTCGGATGAGTGGAGTTTTGGGAAGATACGGCTGATTTTGAAATTTCAGGAAGTCAGCGACAGATTTCCTCAAAAATTTTTTCGTATTGCGCGAGCATTTGGGTTTCGGTAAATTCATCTTCAAAGCGAATACGCGCGTTTTCTGTGATTTGGGCGGCGGTATCCGGGTTTTTTAGGATTTTTTCCAGGTGAAGGGCAATTTGACGGAAATCTCCAGAGGCAGCCAGTAAACCGTTTTTTTCGGTATTGATGACTTCGGGGATTCCGCCAACATCCGTCGCGACGACCGGAACGCCAGAAGCAAAAGCTTCGAGTATCGTTAATGGAATTCCCTCGCTTTTGCTGGTTAGGAGGAAAATATCAGAGATCTGCAGTAATTCCGAGATGTCGGTACGTTCTCCCAAAAGTCGAATTCTGTTTTCAAGGTGATTTTCCTGAACGCATGATTCGATTGTTTTCCTTTCGGGACCGTCGCCGGCCAAAAGCAGAACGGGAGTTTCGTCGGAAGTCTGAATAGATGGAAAATTCAAAAGGTACTTCATCGCCTGGATTGCGGTGGGATGGTCTTTAATGGGGTCCAGGCGAGCCGTAAAAAGGATGATCCGTTCGTTTGTCAATCCCAAAGAGGTTCTTAAGGCCGTTTTCTGGGGCTCTGACATTCGATTTTGAGTAAAACGAATTTCGTCAATTCCATTACGGATAACTTCCACGCGGGCAGCAGGAATTCCTTCGTTTTGAATTACCGCGTTCGCGACAGATTGACTGACGGCAGTAATTCGATCTGTGGAACGCATGAAAATCCGGTTAAAAATTTTGTGTTTAAAATTAGGGAAATCCGGGAAAAAACGTCCATGCTCTGTGAAAAGTATCGGGGGATTTTTTTGGGTGAAGCCGCGTGCTCCCAGTGCGTAAAAAAATGGAGTGTACTGGTGCGCCTGAACAAATCGGACCTGATACTTTTCCCAGAGCTGAGCCAGCTGTTTCATGCAGTTTCGGTCAAATCCAGGTTTTCTTCCCAAAACTTCCACCGGAAAGCCGGCAGCTCTCATTTCATCTGCCTGAACTCCGGAAGCATCGAGGCAGAAAAAGACGAAACGCCATTTTTTCCCGGACAATCTTCGAGCCAATCTTGAAGCAAGGATTTCTGCGCCTCCGACATTCAGAGAATGAAGGAGCTGGCAGATTGTGATCGGTGTTTCAGAAACGGAATTTTGAACAGGTGCTGAAGCAATGGCTTTCATTGGATATTGATTGGGAGCTTGGAATTTGATGGGAAGAAACGCCTTTGTCCTAGTTCAGAAAAATATCTGGACCATTTAAAGTAGTTCCAGCCGGAATTTTTTCCTGGAGTGTTTTGAAATCCATCGCGAAATTCGGTGCGATTTCAACTTGGGAATTAGCAGGAAAAAGAATTCCGGCTCGACGCAGCCAGGAAGCATGGAGATCCGAGAGATGACGCCGCACGGGGATTGAATTGGTTTTGAGTGTGGCAAAAATGTCATCCCGCTTTGCCC
This sequence comes from Thermoguttaceae bacterium, assembly GCA_017408405.1. Lineage (GTDB taxonomy): Bacteria > Planctomycetota > Planctomycetia > Pirellulales > Thermoguttaceae > RGIG3701. The sequence continues at coordinate 18,334 of JAFQUP010000005.1, read as the reverse complement.
GGCAAATCAGCGCGTTTTGAGCAAAAGGGAGAATATCGAAAATGAATCTTTCCGGTTTGATTCCCCATTCCAGTCCGTTTTGAGTCCGTATTTGTTTTACGGGGAGATGGTATGGGAGGAAATCCGGATTCTCATGGAGTTTCCTGGCCATTTTTTCCAGAAAATCCAATTGGATCAGATGGATACCGATACTTCCAGCCCAAAATTTTAGTTGACCGGTTTCGTCTGTTTCTTGAGCATAATCCGCGGGAAAATCAAGATACTCCACGATTTGAAGAGTTTGATGATTGTCCGATTTCCGGACGATGTGCCCGACGAGTTCCAAAGGATCTTTTTTTTCAATGGCGATGGTGCTCATTTCACTCTTTTGAGTAAGATGCGCATCGACAAATTGCTCATTAAGTACCGGAACGAGCGGGTTGTCAACATGGAACGTATTAAGTGTTTCAATCCCATGTTTTTTCATGTCTTCGCCGGCACCAGAATTTTCCAAGGCCGTGATCAGCCCTCCATGTCCATCCGGACCAAAGCAAATCTGCCCATTAGGTGAGAAGAAAAAAGAGCCATTGAGTGGATTTAATACCGGGATTTCATTCTGAATGAAAAAAAAGATGTCGTTTTCAGGTATTCCAAAGAAATTATTTTCCTGAAAATAGGCCAACGTTAAATCATGAGATGAACTGTTTGTCATGACATAAATTCGGATTGGCGCGCCATAATGTTCCCGTAAACACTTAATTTTTTCAAAATGAAGCTGAAAGAGAGATTTTTTGCTAACGGGAGCCGTTGGAAAAGTTCCTTTAGGAGCGGGATGGCCCAAGCGTGAACCCATTCCGCCAGCGAGAATGACGATAGCTGCTTTTCCGGAAGAAATAAAATTTTCCGCCAGCTGTGAACGATGGAAAATGTGGTCTGTTTCCAACTGAAGGCAATCATTTCCCAGTGGTTGAATTTTACGCAGTGATTTTCGATTCTCTACTGAAAAATGCCGTTGATTTTGGAAATTCTGGAAAATTTTTGCCAGAATCTCCGGATTCAGAGATTTCAAATCTTTTTGAAAAATCAAACGTCCAGAATAATCCAGCAGCCCCCACTGCTCGTTCAGCTCCGGCTGATTCCATTTTTTTAAAATCTGGAGAATTTCCTGTTTCATCTCCTGTTTTTTTTCAGACGGCATTTTCATTTTTTACTCCTTAATACTTAATCTTTCTCTAACGGCCATTTGCTGACGGTAAAGTTGCCGACGACCGTAATTTTCGATTTTCGGACCTTTTACTCGTCAGCAAGATTTAAATAAACAAAAAAACTTAAATAATAAAAAATACTTGGTTAAAAGGAAAACAGGTTTTAAAATTAAATCTGAATTTTGAAAAAATGTTAATGATTGATTTTTTGCTGTCCGGAATCATACTGGCCCGGAAGCGGTTTCAGCGAGTAAGGGCTTTCCTGAACATCAACGACCATTTGGGGAGAAAGGCGTTCTCCGCCTTCAATCACCACTGAAACTCCTGGTTTCAGGTACTTTCTTCCATTTTCATTGATTGGTTCCACCGCGTAAAGTTTCGGAACGTATCCATTTTTTCTTTTTTCGCCGTCCTGATTTTCCGCACTCTGATCGTAAATGTCTCCGTCGTGCATTTCTGCCGTGATTCGGACAGGGATAGGCATTACGATTGGTACTCCCGCTTGGTAGATTTTACCCTCTTCTTCGGCTTCAATTTTGGCTTCCTCTTCTTCTTCAGGCGTTCGGTTTCGCACGATCCAAATCGTATTTCCATCCGGTTTAACGATGACAGAGTCACCTGGAACGATCAGTGAACGGAATTTTTCCGTCACCGGAATTCGTGCCGTTACGCTCAACCCTGCCATTAATTCTCCGTCATTATCGTCAAAACGCACGTAAACCGGGAAAGTTCTGGAAGCTGTTTCCGCGTTTGCTACGACCTGAACCACTTTTCCGTAAACTGTTTTTTTGAGTGCGTCAATCTGAATGCCGATAGTTTGTCCCTTTTCGATTTGATGAATAAAATTTTCCGGCACGTAAATTCTGGCATCAATTTGTCCGCTGGAAATCACGTCAACGATAGGTGTTCCCGGTGAAACGTAAGTACCCAAATCTACGTGACGCGCAATGACCTGTCCGTCAAAAGGAGCGTAAATCGTTGAACGCTTCAGTTTTTTCTGAAATTCCAGAAGCTGAACTTTTTTAGCGTTGATCGTAGCCAAAAGCTCATCGCGCTGAGCCAGAATTGACTCCAGGTCACTCTGGCTCACTGCTCCGCGTTCATTAAGCTGTTTGGCGCGTTTTAATTCACTTTCCTGAAATTCATATTGAGCCTGAAGTGAGGCGATCGTTGCGATAGTTTGACGTACTGCCAGTTCATTCCAGACCGTATCGATTCGGGCGATGACCGTACCTTCAGAAACGACCGTTTCATTATCTTCCAAAAGAGCATCCAGCGAGACTTCGTCTGGTTTGTGGTCCTCGTACCGAACCTGATGTTCCTTTACCCGGGAACCTTTTTCAACATAAATCTCGACGATCTTTCCATTTACTTCCGCGGAAATCGTGGAGCGGCGAATTTCTTCGAGACGGCCGATTAAAGTACGGAACTGCTGAGCATCGCCTTCCTGAGCATTGGCGACGCGCACTTTATAGACCGTGGCGTTTTGGGCAGCTTTGACCGCTTTTCCCTGTTTAACTTTTTCGTAACATTTCGTAATAAACTTTTCGTCGTCGATTTTGCTTTGATAAAATACGGAAGTTCCATAAAAGCCGAGAAACGTTCCAGCTAAAAGGACTGTCAGGCAAAGGGCAAAAATAATCAGATTTTTATTCATTGATTTGATAGCCAACCCGGAAAATCCGTTTGGCTTTGATGGAAATGGAACGGAGGAATTGAAACGATTTTTATGCCGGAATGGGGGAATATCCATTTTTTTCAATATACCCGATTTTTTTTCTTCTTTCAAGAGCTGATTGAATACTTTTTGGAAAGAAAGTCAAGAAACTTAACTTTTAGATGAATATCTTCCGTAGAATTTGTCGCTTTATCGGAATCTTTTCAAATAGAGAAAAACTCATGAACGAAAAAGTTCATGAGTCCTAAAGCTTAATTCTGAAAAGGAAAATCAAGTAATTCCTGCTCGTATCAGGAGAGAAAATTATCCTTTTCCATCGTTCGCTGCCGAAGAGCTTCGTAGAAAAGGACGGCGGCAGTTGTTGAGACGTTGAGACTGTCGGCAATTCCACGCATTGGAAGAAAAATCGGCTGGATCCCCTCACCTCGAAATGTTTCTGAAAGTCCCCAGGCTTCACTTCCCAAAGCAATCGCGCATGGTTTCGTGAAATCTGATTTAGTATAGTGAATCGCTCCATCCACGATAGCCGCGTAAGTGAGAATCTGGTACTTTTTTAACCAGGCAATGACGTTTTCGCTTGAATCCGCGCAGATCGGAATAGAAAAAATGGTTCCGAGACTTGCTCGAATCGTGTTGGGGTTGAAAAGATCTGTCTGAGGATTGGCGATAATTAACGCGGAAAGCCCTGCTCCATCGGCACTGCGAAGAATCGCGCCGATATTTCCCGGCTTTTCGACTCCTTCGATGATTCCAATAAGCGGCGTTTGTTTTTGGGAAATCAGCTTGAAAAAAGCGTCATCTAATGTTTTTTCCTGATATTTGGCGACAGCGAGAACTCCGTCTTCGCGATCTCCATACGCGATTTTGGCAAAAACTGCCGGAGAAACTTCATGAATGGCGATTTCAGCTTGATTTTCATCTTCAAATTCTTTCATCCATTCAAAAGTCTCTTCATCTGTCAGGTCAGGAGCGAAGAAAACCTCCAGAATGGGAAATCCGCAAGCAAACGCGCGGTAAACCTCACGACGTCCGTCAATAAGAAATTTTCCGGATTGCCGGCGTTTTCTTCCCTGACGAAGCTGAACGATTTCTTTAATACGTGGATTTTGAAGGCTGGAAATGAACATGAAAAGCTCCGTACTTCGAAGAATTGAAATTTTTGAGATGGATTGGAAACTCTGTCGAAAAAATTAAATTTTAAACGAAGAAAGAAAATTCGCAAAAGAAACAAATTTAAGAGAAATTCCTAAAAGACATTTTCCAGAAACGGAGTATTTTAATTTTTGACCGCCTTCCGGGAATCGCAGATAGTCTTGAAGATACGGAATTCCCTGTCTCTTGCGAAATCTCAAAAATCTCTCGTTTTTCTTGCTGGAAAGTCGTTTGGGGAAAACTCCTTAAATTAGCCCATTGCTCAAATTCGAGTATTTGAGCAATGGAAACGCTGGTTTTGTGAATTTTCTCGCAAGGTTTCCAATATCTGTTTCCAGAAATTTTACCTATCCGGAAAAAAACATTGGACCGTGTGCATTTCTCCAATCTGGACTACTGGCGGAATCTCTTTACGGCAAATGTCCTGGGCTTTGGGACACCGCGGGCAAAAACGGCAGCATTTCGGGGGATTCACGGGACTTGGAACGTCCCCGGAAAGAACTATTCGTTCTTTTCTTCGTGAGGCATCCACTGTTGGAATGGAGGACAGAAGTGCCTGAGAGTAAGGATGAGCTGGTTTCGCGTAGAGATCCGCGCTGCGTGCCATTTCAATGATCTGTCCTAGGTACATTACGGCAACTCGGTCCGAAATATACTGAACGACAGAAAGGTCGTGCGAAATGAAAAGGTACGTAAGATTCAATTCGGAACGAAGCTGAACCAAAAGATTGATGATTTGGGACTGAATGGAAACGTCCAAGGCAGAAATTGGTTCATCAAGAACCATAAATTTTGGTTTCAGAATCAGGGCACGCGCAATGCAGACTCGTTGACGCTGGCCTCCGGAAAACTCGTGCGGGTAACGATTCAGGCACGACGGTTCAAGTCCAACCTGACGAATGACCTCCTGAATGCGTTCTTCACGTTCTTGAGGAGTTCCGATCCCCTGAACGACCAGCCCTTCATTGATGATGGCGCGAATCGTCATTCGCGGGTTCATTGAACCAAAAGGATCCTGGAAGACAATCTGCATATCGCGGCGAAGGGTTTTCAGTTCCGCTGAATTGGCCTTTAAAACATTTTTGCCGTCAAAAAAAACGCTGCCGCCAGTTGGTTCCACCAAACGAAGGATGGAACGGCCCGTTGTCGTTTTGCCGCAACCACTTTCTCCAACCAGGCCAAGAGTTTCTCCCGCCTCGAGCTGAAAGGAAACGTCGTCGACTGCCTGGACATGCCCCACGACATTTTGAAGCAGACCGCGATGAATGGGAAAATAGGTTTTCAGGTTTTGAACATTCAGTAACATTTTATGAAGTATTGGTCGGAAAAGTAGTTGATAAAGGATGCGTTAAAGAAAAATTACCAAAGAGCCGCCGGGTCATCCTTTTCGTAAATCGGATTTCCCGACGGATTTTATCTCTGTTTTCTCAGTTTTCTAAAGCGGCTTTTACCACATTTTCAGCAGTGATTCCGTAGAATTCATAGAGCTGCTTGAAAGGAGCGGAAGCGCCAAAACCTGTCATGCCGATGAATTTGCCGTTTGGACCAAGGTAACGATCCCAACCAAAACGAAGTCCAGCTTCCACTGCCACGCGGCGAGTGCATGAACTCGGCAGAATGCTTTCACGATATTCCGCGGTCTGGGTTTCGAAAAGCTCCATGGACGGCATGCTTACGACTCGCGCGAAAATACCCTGCTCCGCAAGGATTTTCTGCGCGGAAAGGCAGATATGGACTTCACTTCCCGTTCCCATGAGAATGACATCGAAAGTGCCTGTTGCCGGATTCTTCGCGTCTCGAATGACGTAAGCTCCTTTCTGAACTCCGCAGGAACAGGCACAGACATCGCCGGACGGTTCGATCGCTCGAGGAAGAGTCGGAAGATCTTGACGCGTGACCACCATGCAGACAGGAGATTTTTTATTTTCCGCGTACCATCGGTAGGCAAAACGAACTTCATTCGCGTCGCAGGGACGCATGACGACCAGGTTCGGCATCGAACGGAGGGCCGCCAGCTGCTCAACGGGCTGGTGTGTCGGGCCGTCTTCGCCAACTCCGATGGAATCGTGAGACAGAATATAGAGAACCGGAAGGTTCATTAAGCAGCTCAGACGAAGAGCACCGCGAAGATAGTCACAAAAAACGAAGAAAGTCGCGCAGTAGCTTCGAATTCCGCAGGTAGCCATGCCGTTGGCGATGGCGGCCATGGCAAATTCACGGATGCCAAAATGGAAATTTCTCCCCGCGTAGTTTTCGGGACCAAAATCACCCGCGCCGTCGAATGTCAGGTTCGATTTATTGGAAGGCGCCAGGTCCGCGGATCCGCCGAGCATCCAGGGAATACCGGCAGCAAGCTGGTTGAGTGTCTTGCCGGAAGAGTTTCGACTGGCGGTTCCCTTCTCGTCAGCTTCCCACATTTTGCTGATCCCTTCATCCCAGTTTTCAGGAAGCTCGCCTGCCGCGATTTTCTGAAGTTCCTCGGCTTCCTGGGGATAACGGACACAGTATTCCGCGTATGCCTTTTCCCATTCCGCGTAGGCTTTCGCGCCATTACTTTGGATACCGTCAGCAAAAAGTTTGGCGACTTCTTCCGGAACCGTAAACTTTTCGTAATTCCAGCCGAGGAATTCTTTCGTCAACTTGATCTCTTCTTCTCCAAGTGGAGCACCGTGCACTTTGGCGGTACCGGCCATATTCGGTGACCCGTAACCGATGACAGATTTAACGATAATGAGCGTCGGACGCGTTTTTTCTGCTTTGAATTCAGCAAACGCGCTGCGCAGCGCATCCAAATCATTCACATCCTCTTCGACTCGAACCACGTTCCAGCCATAAGATTCAAAACGTTTGCCGACATCTTCCGTAAAAGCCAATTCCGTGCTGCCTTCAATCGTAATCTGATTCGCGTCGTAGATCCAGCAGAGATTGTCCAGCTTCAAATGAGCGGCTAAAGAAGCCGCTTCGGAGGAAATGCCTTCCATCATGCAGCCGTCACCGCACAAAGAATAGACGTTAAAACCGAAAAGGTCCTTTCCATCACGCGCGTATTTGGCACTAAACCATTTGGACGCGATTGCCTGGCCGACGCTCATTGCCAGTCCCTGACCGAGAGGACCAGTAGTGACTTCAACTCCACTGGTATGCCCATATTCCGGATGTCCAGGGCAACGGGAATTCAGCTGACGAAAATTTTTCAAATCCTCAATACGAACCGCTTTTTCACCGGTTGGTTTTCCGTTTTCAAATTGTTCGACACCCGCAAGATGAAGGATTGAGTAAATCAGAGTGGACCCATGTCCAGAGGAAAGAACAAAACGGTCACGTTGGGTCCAAAGCGGATGGGCCGGGTCAAAATTCAAAAGTTCATTAAAAAGCAGGTAAGCGACAGGAGCCATGGACATTGGAGTTCCGGGATGACCGCTTTTGGCAGCTTGGACAGAATCCATTACCAGGGTCCGAATCGTATTAATCGCAAGGTTTTCAACGGGAAGAGTCATGGAATTCCCTTTTCAAAAAATGGTGATTCAAAACTAAAAAATGATTTTCTGTATTTTACCCGTTTTTTCCGCTAAATTCAAGAGGGACCCGCCTAAAAACTCCGGGAGTTTTCGAAGTATTTTGAGTATTTTGAGAATAGACGCAAGAAGAAGGAACTTTCCGAGATCTTAAACTGGATTAGTTTCAACTAATTTAATTTTTTTATTCAAGTTTTCTTCGTGTTTTTTTAGTTAGTTTAAACTAATCAAAAGAGAAGGTTTTTGCAAATCTTTTATGGCGTTGATTCGCTCCCCCCTTGACAAAATATTTTTTAAAAGATAAAATTAATTAAAAGGTTTCCCGCCTGTTTTTATTTATGGAGAATTTAATATGAGAATCCGCTCTATACCAGTCGCATTAATCTATTTGACGATTTTTTCGATCTGTTTGTTTTTTTCAGAAAAAATTCTTTTTGCTGCTGATTCCTGCGTTGATTCGCTTTTAGCGAAAGCACTGCTTTCAGCAGCCGAGGAGCCGACTTCTCCAGAGCTGGTTTTGGATTTTGCCAAACGCTGCGCGGAGGAAGATGATTTTGGAGCATGCGCGCTGAGAACGTTGAAAGAGGAGGGAACAAAAAACGGAAATGTGCTTGCGGAAGGTCTGGCTGCCGAGATTCTCTGGAAAATTTTTACTTTTAAGAAGTGGAACGATTCGCTCTGTGAGCTGGCTTCAGAGCTTCTTGAAAGTCCTGACCCGGTTGCTGTTTCGTATGCTGATTGGGCAATTTCCATTCGAACGGGATGGGAAAATTCCTCAGAAACTGTTCCTTGGAATGAAGAGCTTCGGGAGAAGCCGCAATGGTTTTCAAAGTGGCTTTCATTTCCGGCGGAACGGTTTCCGGAATTGGATTATTGGCGTATCGCCGGGACGCATGGAATTCAGCATAATTTGGCTTCTCTGCGCGGAAGTGGACAAAAGTTTCTGCAGCGCGCGGGCGGAATGTACCAGGAAATTCTTGAGTCTCCAAAACTGACTGAAGAAAAGAGGCAGGAAATAAAAACGCTTTTTGCCGAAGCGGAGAAACTTACGGAGGAACTTCAGAAGACGGAAGATATGCTTGAAGCGCGTCAGCTTTTTACGAAAGTTCGCTGCGCGTTACGGAAGGTGGTTCTTTTGAATCCGGATCTTGATTTTGATCAGATCCTTTTCACGAAACGTCATTCCGCTCATGGATTGCGAAATATTACTGGGTCTCAGTACCCTTGGACGCATAAACCGGGAGGAGATCTTTGCCTGAAGACGGGTTTTGATCCGGAAGATCCTGTTACTGGGATCCTGAATGGCCAGCTTGGGCCAGGACACGTTCACGGGACGGATCTCCATTGGGATGGAAAACGAGTGGTTTTCGGATACGCTCAGCAGCCGGTTTGGCCGTTACCGAAACCGACGCATACGAATGACGCGCACTGGTTTTTCGAGCTTCGTCCGCAGACTCCCCCAATTCATCTCTACGAAGTGAGTCTTGACGGGAGCGGTTTGCGTCAGATTACGTCAGATCCGTATTGGGGGGATTTTGAACCGACGTATGCTTCGGATGGCTCAATCATTTTCGCGTCAGACCGTTCTTCTCGCAGTAGTGAGTGCGGGAATTTTCGCGCGGACCATTCTGTCATTAATCTTTATCGGTGCGAAGCGGATGGGAGTGGAATTCGGATGCTTAGCGACAATAAAGACATTGACCGCTATCCGCACGCGCTTTCCAATGGTCTGATTGGGTATACCCGGTGGGAGTACCAGGAAAGGCATTTCACGGAAGTTCATGCGTTCTGGACGATTCGGCCGGACGGTACGTACGCGGAAGCCGCTTTCAAGCAGCACTTTAACACGCCGTGGGGCCTGCGTGATGTTCGGGATATTCCCAACTCGAACCGTTACGTCGCGGTAGCTACCGGGCACCATACCTTGGCTTACGGTCAGCTGGTCCTTTTTGACCTTCTTGGCGGACCGAATGATCAAAGCAGACTGTTTACTCTTACGCCGCGTATTACTACGGGAGAGGGGCCTTCTGTTCAGAATACGGTACCGCAGGGCGGATTAATCGATAGCGTCGGACGCTATTCCGGGCCGTATCCTGTTTCCGAAACGGCGTTTCTGGCTTCATGGAGTGCTTGCGTTCCAGGACATGACGGGCGAATGGGCGGCGATACGCAGTTCGCGATTTATCTTGTGGATGTTTATGGCAATCGAGAGCTGATTCATCGTGACAGAATTCTTTCGTGTGATTTTGCGACTCCCGTAAAACCGCGTAAAAAACCGTATGAAATCGCGGATGGGCGTATTCTGTCAGGCGGAAGTAATTCTGAAAAAGAGAATTTGACCGTAAATACGGAATTTCCGCATCCGATTTGTTACGTTTCGGATGTGAACGTGGGTTTGCCGAAGTCGGAACAGGGAAAAGCGAAGTATTTACGCATTATGCAGCGAGTGGGCTGGCCGATGGACGACCAGATTGGAGCGATGCGCTGGGCACCGGGAAATGCCTGGGAACAAATCTTTGGTTTCTGGTCCTGGGCTCCGGTACGTGAAATTGGGACAGTTCCGGTGGAAGATGACGGTTCGTGCTGGTTTTATCTGCCGGCCAATATGTCGGTTTATTTCCAGTTACTGGATAAAGATCATCTTGAAATTCGCCGAATGCGCAGCCACATCACGCTTGAGACGGGAGAATCCCGCGGCTGCATTGGGTGCCACGAAACGCGGGCGCGGGTCGTGGCGCCGAAACCAGGTTCTCTGGCCAAAGCGTTTCGCAGGCCGCCGTCAACACCGGAGGAACCGGCATGGGGAAGTGAAAATCTTTTAGGGTATGAAACGCATATTCAGCCGATTTTTGACCGGCATTGCGTTGCCTGTCACAGCGCGGAAAATCCTGATGGACCGGGCGCGCCTGCCGCGCGGTTTGATTTGAGCCGTGAAATTGACCCGGAGACAGGAATGATGCGTTCCTATTCAAGTCTTTTCCCGCACGGTAAAAAAAGCGGCTCAATGGTTTCGACGGAGGAGGAAATGCTGATGGTTTCCGTCTCAAATAAACATTCAGGAGCGAGTATTTCCGAGCCGAGGCAGTTTGGTTCAAGCAAAAGCCGACTGATTCGCCAACTGTTGGATGAGCCGCAGCACGCGGAAAAAGTACGTTCAAAGATGACGGAGGAGGAGTGGATTCAGCTGGTGACCTGGGTTGACGCGAATGCGCCGTATTACGATTCTTTCTTTAATCGGCGCGATCCGGAGAATCCCGTTCCTCAGCGTTCCGTCCGCAAAACGTTTCCGATTTCTCTTCATCCATGATGGAGGAAGGAGATTAAATTAAAACGACATTGATCGGCACATACCTTCGAAGACACCTCGCGGACGTTGAATTCGCGGGGTGTTTTACGTTCCAATGATTTTTGGGATTTAATCTGTTCAGAGAAAAATGGTTTGGAGATTATTGAAAAAAGAAAACGTACTTTCCATTCGGCAAGGGGGGAAAGAGTACTTGCCGAATGGTTTCTGATTTTGTTGGGAATGATTAGGGAATCGTGACCGCGTTTCCGTCCGCGCGGTTGGCGAGATTTTGCCATGTTTCACCGTCAATGGAGTATGAGATTCTTTGAATGGAGCCGTCTGCCATACCCATTCCGAGTGCTCCGGCGTGCGGCCCGCCAAAATAGTAGTCCAAATCAACTCCAATGCGGTCCTGCTGCGGAAGATATTCTTTTCCAGCACGGCGAAGAGTATCGTTATCGAACCCCTGCCAAATGCAGCGGTCGTCTCCCCCGCCATATGAATCGGCTGAGGAAGACGGCATATATCTGTCGGCACGAAGATATTTTTCTCCGCAAAGAAAGGTATTACTTGTTCCGTCACGAATTTCACCAATAGTGACTTCACTGGCAACGAAAGCGACACCGGATTCTGCCGGTTTGTATCCGAGTTTCGTCGGACTTAATTCAAGACCCGCCTGGTAAGAACCGACCGAAACGTAAAGCCACTGTGTTCCCGTGCACCCGCCGTAATCTCCTTTGACTGCCATATTGTTCAGATAAGTCGTGCTGTTAATGCCGTCACCACCGCGCGCGTAATATGGTACCGCGGCCCGCCGGGAAGGGCAGTTGAAGAGCGGAAGGGACATTTTGGAGCGAGTTTCATTCGCGTTTTTTATATTTTGGTCCGCGACTTTGTTGCCGTCCAGCCCCAGTTGCCAAAGAGCGTTTGCTTCGAGAAAGGGAAGAAGGTTGAAATGCCATGAACCGGGCTGTTTGGCGCCGAAACCCATATCCGGATCACCGTCTACCGAGTAAAGCCAGCCGCCGGATGGAAGAATGCGGTTACTGGATTCGTGATTCAGGGAGGCTAATCCCATTTGCTTTAAATGATTCGAACACTGCATTGTGCGGGCTGCTTCCCGGGCCTGCTGAACAGCTGGAAGCAGGAGACCAACCAGCATGCCGATGATCGCGATGACGACAAGAAGCTCAACCAGCGTAAAAGCGAAGCGGGAATCAGTCCGCGGCTTTCGTAAAATGTTATTTTGGCACATTCGTTTTCCCCTTTTTTGAAACAACTAAAAATATCCCATTTTTTATCATAAAACAAAATGAGGAAATGTCAAGAGAAAAACTTTCATTTCAGGAAAAAATTAACTGAAAAAACAGGAGGGAATCAAAAAAACAGCGCCGGAATTTCCGACGCTGTAAGAATCAAGCGAAAACGCGTTTAGGAAAAGCTCATTCCGCGTAGGGATCGCTGCTTTCAACAAAAGAAGCTCCCGCGTCTTCAAACACGCTCATTTCCCAACGCTGAATGGCGTTGATCGTTTCGTAGTTGCCCATCATGAACATGGACTGAGAATACTGCGGGTTTTCTTTGATATTCTGGAACATCGCGCGAAGTTCCGCGTCATCAGGAGCATAACTCTTGAGAAGAACGACATACTGAATCGAACGATTACGGTTACCCATGGCTTTTACTTCGCCCGGAACCATCTTGAAGACGTTTGCGCGGAATTCTTCCGTAATATTGTTCAGCTGATCTTCGTAGAGAGCCAGATCTGTCGGCATCGGTCCCTGAGCGGTCATCGCGTACTGCGCGAAATTTTCAACCGTGATTGGATTGGTCAGCGTTTTGCTCTCGGCAGCGGCTTTGGCCATGTCGGCGGCGGCAGAGGCGGCAAGTTCCTTGGCTTTTTCAAGTTTCCAGGTTTCCGCGACGACTTTTTTAACTTCATCCGTTAATTCCGCGACAGCGGCGTCTTCTACTTCGGATTTCCACACCACATAATTCGCGCGAAGATCTTCCGCCTCGACGCACGTGAAGATTTTCTTCATCATGACTTCATTGAAGCCCATTGCCTGCGCGATCGGCTGTTCCGCGAGAGCATTGACGTCCATCATGTCCAGCTCGACGTAATCCAGCGAGTATTTATCCGCGTAGGCTTTCGTTTCGTCGCTGAAAGTGAGTTTGGGTTCTTCCTGACCTTCCTTCTTATTGAAACGATATTCATTCAGCGCGGTTTTGTACGAAGAAACATCCGACTGAACCAGTTTGGCAAAAACTTTAATGTCGAATTGTTCTTCCGGAGTCGTGTTTTCTGCCGGGGCGGGTTCCGTCACGACAGTTTCGTCCGCGACGAGACGGAAAGGATTTTCGTTATTCAACGCGGCAGCGGGAGCGGCTTCAGGGGCCGGAGCGGCTTCAGTAGCGGGCGCGGCTTCAGGGGCCGGAGCGGCTTCAGGAGCGGGCGCGGCTTCAGGAGCGGGAGCGGCTTCAGTAGCGGGCGCGGCTTCAGGAGCGGGAGCGGCTTCAGGAGCGGGCGCGGCTTCAGGAGCGGGCGCGGCTTCAGGAGCGGGAGCGGCTTCAGGAGCGGGAGCGGCTTCAGGAGCGAGAGCCGGAGCGTCTTCGAGATTAATGGAGTCCGCCAAATCATCAGCGTTCAGGGGAGCTTCCAGGGTATCCGGAGTCGGCGCGTTCATCGGTTTATCGAAAGCGAAGTAATGGACTTTAACTTTGGCCGGTTTTTTGAAACCGATGATACCTGCTTCCGCGTTGGCGAGTTTGTCTTTGTGTGCCTCGAAATAATCCGCGATCTCCAGGTCGGTGGGATTGGCGACTTTGGTGAGATAATCTTCCGCTTTGACGGCAGCGACTTCCAGCGTAGCGCTGCGGTTGAGAGCGCAGAAGTAATTCCACTGCTGTTCAATGGTTGGCGGGAACGCGGGCATCGCGAAGGGCATTCCCTGCATATTCATCTGCTGTCCAATACCCGCAAGGCAGAAATTGGTGTATTTGCTTGCGAGAATAAGCTCTTTCAGGCCTTCTTCAAAAGTGAGTTCGACAATACGGTAGGTGTCCAGAGCCGATTTGTACTCCTCGGCGGATTTGAAATTGTTCCGAATCATTTCGCGAATTTCGCTGTCACCAACGACAAACCCCATTTTTTCGGCGAATCGGGCTTTAAGCCAGGTCGACATGACGGACTGTGCGTCGAGTCCCTGGAAAGCCCCCTGCATCAGGACTTCGTAGACTGCGCTCTGCTGCATACGAATGAGATCAAATTCGTTTCCAGTCAGGTTTCCGAACATTTTGGAAACAAAAACGGTCTGTTTTCCCGGAAGGAAATTTCGGTTGCACTGCTCAAGAGTAGGAATAAACACAAAGGAAAGCATCGTCAAAACGCCGAGTACGGCAAGCGACATTTTCTTGTTTCTACGAAAAACGCTGAATGTGGACATAGTTAAATTCCGGTGTTAAAAACTGAAATATTACCCGACAGAGAGGAAATGAAGGGTCTTCTCTGTCAAAATTCTGATCTGTCAAATTTTAGCAGGCCCAGGAAACGAACATTTTTTGAAACGCCGTATGTCTGTTAAAAGGCATTTATCCGGGTTGTCCCGGCGATGGGGAATGCCCATTTTCACGGAAACGTAAATTAAGGGAAACACGCGCCGGAATGAAAAATCCTGTTCCTGACTGTCCCCTGAGTTCAGGGAGCTGTTTTTTCGCGTAATCAGAAGTATTCCGGGATTGAGACCTCGGGAATTTTTGAGTTCGCGAAAAAATCCAGCATAACAGATTTAGTATTATATCAATTTGCCTGAAAAAATGCAACCCCCCGCAGGCGTTTTCTGAGCTTTTTTGAATCAGTTTTTTTAAAATCTGGTAAAATTTTTGGAATTTTATGAGAAAAAAAGATAAAAAGGGAAAAATATTTCGTTTGATTTGAAATTTTATTAAAGGATAATCGTCAGAATGGTCGGGATTTGGTAATTTATTTTAGTAGGAGATTGAAAATATTTTGTGAAGGGGCTTATCTTTCTTTGGGGTGGTCCTTCCATTTTGAGGCTCTATCGGGTATAATGTTTAAAAACGTGGAAAGTACAGAAATATTTTCACGTGCCCATTTTATTTTGAGGTCTGTTTTCATAAAAGACACGATTCCATGAGAGATAAAGATAAATCAAAAGATAGGACAAAAACGGATGAGATTCAGCTGCGTGATCCGTATATCGCGTGCTGGCTGGCCTGGCTTGTGCCGGGATTGGGGCATCTTTACCAGGGGAGAAAAGCAAAAGCGCTTGTTTACGCAGTGTGCATTCTTGGGCTTTTCTTTTTCGGAGCCGCGCTGTCCAGCGGAAAGTGCGGACTGGCACGCTGCGTTTACGTTGCGATGAGAAACAGTCCCGGGGCGGATCGAGATATGCGTTATTACTATCTGGCGCAGGTTTGGGTTGGAGTTCCCGCTTTTCCGGCACTGATTCAGTATTTTCATGATCCTGACGGAGAAGATCCGCTTTGGAATGGTTTGATGGCACCGCCGCTGAAGGTTACGCCGGGACGACCGATTTATTCAGAGAATGATAATTCCATCGACAATATCAGAAAGAAACTGAATCGTCGATTTGAGGTTGGAACTCTCATGACGGCAATGGCGGGGCTTTTGAATCTTTTTGCCATTTTTGACGCGCTTTACGGTCCCGTTAATGAAGAGCAGGAGGAGCAGGAAAGGCAAAGACGTCTGGAGGAAAAACGCTTGCGGCGAAAAGCGAAACGCCGGAAAGGTGACGATTTCGCGGAAGTTTAACCTTTATGATCCTTGGGGCCGGTGATTGTCGGAACCTCCGGCGAAACGGCTGCTCAGGCAATTCCTATTCTTATTTTGAGGTTTTTCATGACACTTTTTGCTTTTTGGCGTATATTTGACTGCCTTTACGCGATTCCGCTGATTTTGGCTACTGGAATGGTTTATTCCGCCTCCAGGCACGAAGACATTCACGATGTCCTGCGGCGTGGACTGCGTTTGAGCGGATGGATTTTCGGATTCATGCTCATGGTGCTTGTGGTAATGATGATTTTATTCTGAGAAATTTCGGAGAAAGGCCGGACAGGCGAACGAACTATGCGAATCGTGATTCTTGGAGCTGGCACTGTTGGATATTCCATTGCGCAGATGCTTAGCAGGCATCGCCATGATGTCACGCTCGTTGACCGGGATCAGGAGGTTCTGGACGCGCATTGCGATTCGCTGGACGCTATGGTTCTGTGCGGTAACGCGGCGGAAGCCTCCGTTCTGTTTCAGGCCGGAGTGATGGACGCGGATCTCTGTTTGGCCGTGACGGATTCGGATGAAACGAATCTCATTGCCGCCAGTCTGGCAAGGGCGATGGGGGCGAACCGTACGGTGGCGCGCGCTTACTCGCCGATTGTCAATAATCTTGAAGTCTTTGATTACTGTGACCATTTCGGTATCAATAAAATTATCAGCCTTGAGCAGCTTACCGCTGTGCGTTTGGCACAGGCTGTCGATAATTTCTCTGAAGCGCTTAGTCTGGAATCGTATCTTTACGGCGATTTGGAGATGATGGACTTTGAGATAGGGAAAACCTCACGTTGCCGCGGAAAGAAGATTCTTGAGCTGGGGTTTCCGTCCGATGTTCGAATCGGGGCGATTTCACGGAATTCCCAACCCTTTGTTCCGCGCGCGAGCGATGTGCTTCAGGAAAATGACAGAATCGCTGTTTTTGGTGTTCACGATGCATTGCTTAAGGTGTGCCGAAGCATGGGCGGCGTCCTGCCTCAAAAGAAAACGATTGTGATTGCCGGCGGCGGAGAAACGGGACTGCATTTGGCGCAGATTCTAGGAAAAAGACATCGAGTGCGCCTGCTCGAAGCGGACCGTGAACGCTGTGAGGAACTGGCGGATATTCTTAAGAGAAAAGCGGAGGTTGTCCACCTTGATTTGCGGAGCCGAGTTGATCTTGAAGAGGAACATATTGGCAAAGCGGAGGCGTTTGTCGCGTGTACCGGCTCTGATGAAAATAATCTGATTGGGTGCGTGACCGCACGGGAGATGGGGGTTAAAAACACTTACTGCGTCACAAATCGTATTGATTATGGGGAAGTGATTCGACAGAAACTTGAGATTGACTTCATGGTAAGTCCGCGTGAAGCCGCCGCGCGCCGGGTAATGAACTTTCTCCAAAGGGGAGTCATTATCTCTCACGATAATATTTTCAGCAGTCAGATTGAGCTGGTGGAGATTGAGGTTCAGGCTGGTTCACCAATCTCGAAATGCCGACTTCGCGAAGCGAAACTTCCTCCCCAGTGCATTATTCTTGGCATGACGCGGAAAGCTGTCCGTAAAAACGAAGTCCCGGGTGGAGATTTCCAGTTTGAGGCGGGTGACATTGCTCTGATTGTGACTAAAAACACGCAGCTTGATGAACTTATCGCGCGCTTTGAGGCTTAAGGTCTTTTGAGAAAATTTTCTATTCAGAAACAATTTTCAAAATTAATTCAGGACGAGGCCAATACCTCTTTCAAGAAATAGAAAAGGGCTGCGCAATTCCGCAGCCCGGAAGGGGACACGCAGACTCCGTATTTTACGGCACTTGAGGAGGCTGGGGGCCAAATTGGGGGCCGGTGGGTGAAATTCTTGAGTCGATTCTTTCTAATTTGGAATGTCTGAAAACAGCTCTGGGCGTGACCGAAACCGCCAACTATGAAACGGAGGGTGGACGATGACGGAGCGCAGAGAGCGGACGCGGTTCTTGATGGAAAATCCAGATTTGATTTATTGGGGAGCGAAACGAGGGCGGATCCCGAATCAGGATTGGGAAGATTTTCGGGTTTTCGTGTTGGGCGAGAGTTGCTTGCGTCCCGATGATTTTGACGCTGGAAAGGCCTCAATCGTCACGTATGCAACGCGGTTTGTCCTGCTTTGTGTTATTCACTGGAAACGCGAACAGAGGAAAGAGCGTGGGCTGAAGTGGGCTTTTTCTGAAATGGACAGGGAGACCGAGGACTGGATCCGATTCATTGACACGATAGCACAGCCGGAGGAAAGACCGGAGGAACGGGAACGGAGAGAGCAGGCGCAAGACTTGATACGGTGGGCGTTGTTTCATACGTCGGAACATACCCGGCGCGTCATTGCGACCTGCCCGTTTCTGAATAGCAGCGAGGGGGCAACGGTTGCGTATGGAATCAGTCGACAGCGGGTTTTCCAGATTTTGGACCGATTCAAGCGAGAGATACGCGACCTGATACGATTCAATCCTCTCCCGCCGGGATTCCGTGAAAAATATTCACTTGCGGATTTGGTTTATTTGGAGAACGCAGAAACGGAGATGACACGATGAAAGACGCAGAAACGATTGAAAAAATTATCGAGTTCCGGGCGCGTGGTTTGAGCTATGAGAGCATTTCCCGGCTGGTTGGGAATGTTTCACCGTCCACAGTGTATCGGGTGATACGCGGAAAACAGGCGGAACTGGAAGAGCGGAAACGGATTTTCAACGACACCGCC
>JAFQUP010000004.1 GCA_017408405.1 Thermoguttaceae bacterium | reverse complement strand
GTAAGATTTCCGTCGCCGACGGCGCGGTCTTCTCGCCGGGCGATGGAATCGGAACGCTGACAATCAACAACCTCTTCTCGGCGGATGCCGGCGCGCGGCTCGTGTTTGAGCGTGGCGACGATACTTCCGACCTCCTGGTCCTTAGCGGTGACGCCGCGTTCGACATTTCCGAAGACGCGGCCATCGAATTCCTTTTCACCGGCGATACCCCCGGCTCGTCCTACACGCTGATTGAAGCGAATGACGACCTTAGCAATCTCTTGAACGCAGAGTTCTGGTCTGCTCTTATGTCGGAAGAAACTGCTGAAAACTGGCATCTCGCGGTCGTCGGCAACACGCTTCAGCTACTCGCCGGCGCGGCAGATTCTGTTCCTGAACCCGCGACTTGGGCACTGCTGATTCTCGGCGCGTCGGGACTGTATTGCGTCAGGAGAAGAAACCGCAAATAATCATCCGGTAGACCAGAACCTCGTTTTGCCATGTCGAAAGAATTTCGCAGACTTGCCGTCCCTGAACCGCTCCGCGATACCGCGCGTGCGCTCGGCTTTCCGCTCCTTGGAGCCGTGGAGGCAGGGGAGTCGGAGTTTTTCCCGGAATTTCAGGCGTGGCTTGAGGCTGGGAAATGTGCCGGGATGGCATACCTGCGCGAACACGCAGATGCCCGGCGTCAGCCGGAGTCTGTTTTACCCGGAGTTCGGTCGATCCTGATGCTGGGAATGCCGTTTGGAGAACTGGAAAAGCTCGCGGAGCGTGAGTATCCCGGCCATCCGATCCGGCACTGCCTTGCGCGGCAAACTCCTGAAAACACGGCCTCGGAGCCTCCGAAAAACACGGCTTTCGTTGCGCAGTACGCGGCCAGCGGTCTCGACTACCACGACATCATCCGCCGACAGCTGAAGACGCTTCAGAAAACGTTTCGGGAATTTTTCCCGAATCAGACATCGCGCGGTATCGTGGACACCGCGCCGTTTTTTGAGCGGGAATTCGCCGTTCGAGCCGGTCTGGGATTTCTCGGCCGGAACCGAATGTTAATCCATCCTGACTTCGGCAGTCTTTTCTTTCTCGCGGCCATTCTGACGACGGAGACACTTCCGGAAACTGCCGAACCACCGTCCACTCCGCTTCTGACACGGGAAGAACAGCTTGAATTCCGCCGCCGCTGCGAGACCTGCGGTCAATGTCTGCGTGCGTGTCCGACCGGCGCGCTTTCGGAGACTGGGCTTGATGCGCGGCTCTGCGCGAGTTACCTGACGATCGAGGACCGTTCTTCCGAAGGATCATCGACTCCGATCCCGTCCCCTTACCTTCTTGGCTGCGACGAGTGCCAGCGTCACTGTCCGTGGAACCAGCCGTTCCCGCCGCGTACTCTTTTCCGTCTGGACGCCTTCCCGCTCACTGCCGACACCCTCCGCCGCACTCCCTTCTCCCGTCCCGGCCCGGAAAAGCTGGAAGCCAGAGCGGCGGAACTGGGGAAATGAAAAAAGTGATTCCAACTGACGATCGTTAATCAGCAAGCTGCCGCCGTATTTTGCGATGATGTCTAAGTGCCCAGATCGTGGTTATCAAATTTGTTGTTACGAGTATCTTTGCTGCCTCTTCACCATTTCCGGTGATAAGCATCGTAAGGATTCCCACAACCAAAATACCGATAAAAGTAATACCGCATTCAAATTTGGCGTAGCGGCACTGTTCCATTCGGATTTTTTCCAAGCGGCACAAAAGTGAGATACTGACAAACATGGTCCCTGTTCCAGCCATGCTTCCCAATAAAATGTCAACGATCCAAAAACCGTCAGATATTTGAAAAAAGCCGCCCATGACCACCGTAATAAAAACCCACGTCCAATATCCCCAAAAGATCATTCCAACCGTCTTCAACCATTTTGGGACTTGTTTTTTTTCTGGTTCAGCCTCCTCAAAGAACGCCGAAGCCGGACTTTCCGCTGTTTGAGGCCGCGTAAATACAGTACGTTCTGGAAAATTTATCGCAGAAGGTCTGCCAGGGATTGATGAGGGGGCCTTAAAGGAAGAAACAGCCTCCTCACGACCTGTGTCCTGAAAATGTCTGATCGGCTGACGACCGATCATACTCTGACCATATGAAGCGGCTGGAGGCATCGTCTGCCGCGCAGAAAAAAACGTATTCGGCAGTTTCACTCCATAAGGAGTTGCTTCCATAGCCTCCACAAACTCACCGCATGTTGAAAACCGGTCCTCAGGCCGTTTGGCCAATGCGCATTGAAGGGCAAGATTCACATTTCTGGAAACATTCGGCAGAAGTTTTGGGGCTACGTTTAATATCTGATGTGAAATGGCATACAGATTTCCGGAAAAAGGAGTAGTACCCGAAAGAAGTTCGTAAGCCATGACTCCCAGCGCGTAAAGGTCCGTCTTCGCGTCCTGTGGTTCGCCAAGAAACTGCTCGGGAGCCATATAGTACGGAGTCCCGCTCGTGCCGCTGGCCGCGCAGGTTCTGGTACAGGTTTCGTGAATTTGCGCGGCAATACCGAAATCAATGATCCACAAATCAGAGTCATTGGCGCTGAACATGACATTTTCCGGCTTGATGTCGCGGTGGATGACCCGCTTTCGGTGCGCGTAATCGAGGGCCGACGCCAAAGGTTTCAGGATATTCAAAACCTTTTCCAAAGGTAATCCCATTTCGGCCTCCGGCTGCTCAAGAAGCCATTTCCGCAAAGACATTCCTTCCGCGTACCCCATAACGAGAAACCATCCCAAATGCGAATCGAATTTCATGCCGTACAAAGGACAGATATTGGTATGATTGAGCGTTTTCGTCAGATTGAAAACGGATTCAACCTTCCGCATCTCACGAGGATCTTTCTGCACTTCCGCCGGCAGGATCTTACAGACGGTCAAACGCAGAACTTTTCCATTTTCGATCTCTTCCGCAAGCCAGGCCTGCCCCATCCCGCCTTCACCAAGAAGACGCAAAAGCCGATAATTTTGAGATTCCCCAATAAAGTCCCCCGTATTGAGAAACCGTTTCCGACTTTCAAATAGTTCTGACTGAAAAGTTTCGAGCGAATTGAAATCCATACTCATAAGAAACCTTGGATCATCTGAATACACTTCCTGCCCTACAAAATGTACCGGCTTTCGATAATCTGGACCGGTACAATATTTCAATCGGCAAAAGGGAGTCCATCACCATTCTTTTTTGTCAACGAAACGTTCAAATTCCTTATCGGACATGCACAGAATGCGAATAAAATCAATAAATGCCCAAATTCCTGTGATCAATGGGCCAATTAATATGAATGCCCCAAACAGACAAATAAGAAGCATCGTCATGCCTTTGCTCGTATTGTCCAGATAAAAACAATGGATCCCTAATCCGCCAAGAAAAAACGCCAAAAGCGCGGCGGGAACTTTTTTGTCTTTGTGCTTAAGAGGTGCGGTTTGATGTAACATTCCCTGAGCCGGTACTGTCCTCGTAAGGCTCGTACCGCAATACAGACACACAACCTGAAGCGGATTCGTTTTCTGCTTGCCGCAGGTTGGACAAAAATTATCGCCGTTTCGTGGATCACATCCGCAATTCAGGCACACGACGGTATTATCATAGACCTGTTGACCGCAAACTCTACAAAACATACATTCCTCCTTGTCACTTTAGGTATGATGAGATTACGCGAACGATCACTTATTGGTATTACTTGATTTTCCATTCCGTTTCTTCCAATTCCGCATTGATTTCTTCCAGATGTCGGCTGGTTTCTTCCAGATGCCGACTGGTTTCTTCCAAAGCCGCTCCTGTAGCGACCGCCATGCTCATGCAGACAAAAAGAGCCAAAAACGAAAGAATGATCCCGGCAATGGATGTTCCCACTTCCCATTTTCGACCCGCGATACCAATGATAAGCCCAATACCTCCAAGTAACAGCCCTAACACCGAGACGGGAAATGCCAAAAGCCCCACAATCGGAACCCAGCAGACCAAGAGAGCCAGAATACCAAAAACCAGAGAAACGATCCCCAGACCATTGGAACTTCGCGATTCAGCCATAGTAAATTCTCCTGTTTTGTAAAACGTTCAAAGAAATCGCCGTACAAGAATGAAGATATATAGACAAATCAAGTAACATTTACAGACATATACGTCAGAAGTACTGAAACCTGACTTGCTGTATCGGATACTCTTGCGACAGAGTGTAGTGAACAACAAACAGGATCAGCACTCCTGACGTATATTATTATACAAAATAAGAATATACACGCACACCGACAGGCATACGCGCACCGTTTGTACACATATACACACTCAGGAATGGCTGACCTGACAAATCAATCTCACCAAAAACCCATTTCCTAAAAAATGGGGTCGCAATTTATCCGAAAACTGATTTGTTTTACCAACATTCTTGTGAAATTCAAAATATAAACAGTGATAACTCACTAAATGTCATTATAACAATAATGTTCAAGAGGGAGAGTTGAGATTTATTTTGAAATTTTCCACATTCATTCCCAAGCGTCAAAATAAAAAGAAAAATCACGTCAAAGTACGCCCGCTCCCTGCGTTTATTTACCGAAGACCAAAAAATGAAAAAATTTTAAAAAATCCGCTCCCCCCCCCATTGACGAAAATAAAAAATCTGTTATTATATGTGACATAATGAGTGGCGTGAGTCATTCATACACTAGCCCTCTTCGTCTAGTGGCCCAGGACATAGGATTCTCAGTCCTAGTACAGGGGTTCGACTCCCCTAGAGGGTATCCAAGGCAGAAAGTCGTTTTTCTGCCTTTTTTTATGGTACTTGTGATTTTTGTTTCGTGTTTCAGGTTTTTGCGTGATCAGAGGAGTTTTTCGGCCATGGCCGATTAATTGTCACGGAGAAACAAAATGGCAAGACCACGAAATGACGGGTTCGGGAAAATTTCCCGAAAAAAAAGAGGAAATTATTACGATCTCGGTGTCTGGGTCCGAGACGCAACCGGAAAAAATGTTTTTCATCGCCTCGGAAGGGAAGGCGATCCGGATATTCAAGAAAAATTTCTTGAGTTTCAGCATCAACTCTTCCAAAGAAAAAAAACCGTCCCCAAAGATGGGGTTACGGTCGCTATGCTTTTCTTGAAGTATATCGAACTCCGGCTTCCAAAGCTCCACGTCACCGACCAGGCACATGTCCGAAAAGTCCTCGGCCTGCTGCTGGATGAGTTCGGCAATACTCCAACTGACGATTTCGACTCCGTGGCATATCGAAGAGCGCAGGAGATCGTCGCTTGCGAAGGATTGCGAAAAGCCGATGGAAAGAAAGTCTGGAGCTTTTCTCACGTCAACAAGCTCCTGAAATATCTCGTCGCCGTGCTTAAATGGGGAGTCTCAAGAAAGCTCTTTTCAGCCGCGAATCTCCTCGAGATCAAAACTGTCGAGCCGGTCGGAAAAGGCGATGAAGTCTATGAACTCGAAGTCAATGAACCAAGAACCGAGGTTCCGGATCATGTGATCCTGGAATCTCTCAAATATCTAACTCCCATCCTGCGGGATATGGTTCGGATCCAGAGGATCGCCGGAATGAGACCCTCTGAAGTATGCGCTCTGCGGGTCGAACATGTGCTCTCGGCAAAGGACGGCGTGATCGAAGTGAGAGAACACAAAACGGCACGGTTCGGAACACGACGATATTATGCCTTCACGCCGGATGAAATGCGGATCCTGAAAAGAAGGTGCTCCGGAAAAGGATTTGATGAGTACGTCTTCACTCCAAGAGACGCCTATCTCGAAGCGGTAGAGGGACAGGCTATCGCGCCGGAAAAGCTGGACAAAGCGCTGGCAAGATATGGTGAGAAGTATGACTCGCACGCATACGGACGGGCTATCAAAAGGAAACTTGACGCGGCGCGCGAACAGGGCGCGAAGATCCCGCATTGGACGCCATACCAGATCCGGCACACATTCGTAACTGAAAACTCTTTGAAATACGGAATGGAGACCGCGTCGAGCCTCGCAGGGCATAAGAGCCTGAGGACGACCGAGATCTATGACCACAAGGCCCAGAGATTGGCCGTGAGAGCGGCAGAGGACAGAGCTGGACAAACGCCTTGGGGTGAAAATGAAAAAAGCCCAGAGCCGAAGCCCTGAGCCAAGACGACTGTGCTCACGCACGATACCCAGTATACCAGATGGGCGATTGTGTGTCAAGGGGGAGGGGTAGGTTCTTCCCCCCATAGGCAAGCATTGATTTTCGGCTCTCAAAAATTTTTTATTTTTTTGAGGTGTTTTTATATTAAAAAGGGGTGAGGGTATTGACAAAAAATAAAAAGGGGTATAATAATAACATAACAATTAAGGAAAGGAGGTTAAATGAACCAAAGAGAAGTCATCAGAAAATGAAGAAAAACGGAAAGATGACGATCGTCCCCGACAACAAAGACCTACCGGTCAAGACCTTGAAAAAAATCGAAGAACAGACCGGCGAAAAAATTAGAAAATAAACAAAACTCAAAAGGGGAGGGAAACCTCCCCGGAAAGGATTGATAATGTGTAAATATACGGCGATCTTCAAAAAAGATAAAGATGGCGTCACGGTCTGGTTTCCGGATCTGCCCGGATGTCTGACCTGCGGAATCACGGCGGATGAGGCCAAGGACTCCGCCTCAAAAGCGCTTCGGTGTTTTTTGGATACTCTGGAAGAAAATGGCCGAACGCCTCCGGAACCGTCGAAATGTGAGCATGTTCAGAATGATGAATGGACGGAAGAGATCGAAGCGGTTTCGGAGCTGAGCGAGGAAGAACGTGAGGAATTTGAGACCGTGACCAATGGCGAGATCCTCGTTCTCGTTCCTGATTTTGGAGGCAAAGACCTGCCGGAAACGCTTCTTCGGAAGGTCGAAGAAGTCACCGGCGTTACTATGGAAGGGGGGGAATAATGGCAAAACGCGGGCAGCCGCCGAAGGAACCGGAGGATAAAAGGAAGTCGATGAAGCTCATGTTTTCCCCGAAAGAAAAGGAGCTGATCGAGCTGGGAATGGCCGCCGAGGAAACTGACGAAAAGTTCAGTACCTATGTTAGAAACGCGGCGCTCCAGAGAGCGGAAAAGGCTCTGGGAGATAAGGAAAAAGAAAAATCGCGTCTGGATGTCCTCGAGAGCCGCATTGAGGCACTGGAAGGGATTGTTTTGAAATAAAAAATGCGCCCCTGAATTTCAACGGGGCGTTTTTTTTGACTTTTTTTGAAAAAGCATATGCGATAT
>JAFQUP010000051.1 GCA_017408405.1 Thermoguttaceae bacterium | reverse complement strand
TCGTCCCGAAACGTTCCTTTCCCTCAGGTCAGCCGGAATAAAAACCTTCACAAAAAGGAGAGCTGGAATTACGAACTTCCGCCGCAGTCGCTGGTTCACTTCGTATTTCGCGTCAAGCAGGTCAAAAAACAGAAAAAATAGTTTTGGAATGGATCTCCTCACCGCGCTCCAAAGGGGCGCATATGGAGTACGGCAATACGGTTACGTTAGTGGCCTTTACCGCTTTTTCATTCGGCGGCCGCGAGCCGCTGCAGGCGATGGCGCTTCCGCGCGATGGCGTAGAAACCGCGGCTCGTTGGCCGCTCCGTTTTTAGAGTGCGTTTCCGCGCGTTCGCCGGGAGTTGGCGTTGGTTTCAGAAAAGGCGATCCTTAAACAGTCCCCATGTTCCATCCCGGCGAATGGCCTGACGGCCAGTATCGCCGAACGCGAAAGCGCTATTCGCCGCCGGTCGTACCGGTCTCCAGGTCGTCAAGAGTCACGGAAACCGTTTTTCCGGCTTGAGCTTCCTGTTCCGACTGGCGGAGCATTTTCAGGTACGCTTCATTTTTTTCGGCACGTTCCAGCTCATTCAATCGGTTCAGGCTGATCAAGACCGCGCTGCTGCGGTTTTCGCGAGTGATCACGACCGTATTTTCACGGTCCGCCGCGCTTTCCAAAACCGATTTCAAGGACCGGCGCGCCTCGGAATAATTCAACACTTCCAGCATTTTCACCTCCTTTTTGTTTTCATTGTACCATGTTCTGTGCAATGTATCAAGCGGTGAGGGAAAATATTTTTCAAGCAGATGGCATTTCGAAGAGGGGATGGCGGAAAGTTGCCATCCGCTATCCGCCATCAGCTATCTTCGGTCCCCCTTGAATCTTCTTAAAAACAAGGTAAAATGACATTTCGCTGTCTGTTTTCAAGATTTACTTTAATGATTGCTCGTGAGTTAGCTCATTCCAATGAACCAGAGTATTCCAAACGAGATTCAGGTACGCGGTGCCCGAGTCCATAATCTGAAGGATATTGACGTGAACATTCCGCTGAATCGGATTGTCGCGATCGCGGGCGTTTCGGGTTCGGGGAAGTCGTCTCTCGCGTTGGGTGTTCTTTACGCGGAAGGCTCAAGACGGTATCTTGAGGCTCTTTCCACGTACACTCGGCGGCGAATGACGCACGCGGCCCGGGCACAGGTCGATGAGGTCCTTTACGTTCCGGCGGCACTCGCGCTTCACCAGCGGCCGGGTATTCCGGGGATCCGGAGCACGTTCGGGACGGGAACGGAACTGCTGAACAGTCTGCGTCTGATGTTTTCCCGATTGGCGAACCACTGCTGCCCCAACGGACACTATCTTGCGCCGTCATTGAATCCAGCGGCGGAGCTTCCGCTCGTTTGTCCGGAGTGCGGCGAGGAATTTTACGCGCCGGGTGCCGAAGAACTGGCGTTCAACAGTCAGGGAGCCTGCCGAAAATGCGACGGCACCGGGACGGTCCGGACGGTAGATCTCGCGTCTCTCGTGCCGGATGAGTCACTGACGATCGACGAAGGAGCCGTTTTGCCGTGGAAGACCCTCATGTGGTCGCTCATGACCGACGTCTGCCGCGCGATGGGAGTGCGGACGGACGTGCCGTTTCGTGAACTGACGAAAAAGGAACGGGAGATCGTTTTTCATGGCCCCGCAGAAAAAAAGAGGATCTTCTACCGGTCGAAAAATACCGAGACGGCCGGAGAACTGGATTTTACGTACTATAGTGCGGTCCACACGGTCGAAAACGCACTCTCAAAGGTCAAGGACGAGAAAGGGATGAAGCGGGTCGAGCGTTTTCTGCGTCAGGACATCTGCCCGGACTGCGGTGGATCGCGGCTTTCCGAAGCGGCACGGAGACCGAAGATCCGCGGGATCCAGCTTGACGAAGCGTGCCGAATGACGCTTGGGGAACTGGTGAACTGGGTCCGGCTGGTTCCGGATTCGATGCCGGACTCGATGCGGCCCATGGCGGAAAGTATCGCGGATTCGTTTCTTAGCGCGGCTCGTCGTTTGGCGGATCTGGGACTTGAGTACCTCACGCTCGACCGTTCTTCCGCGACGCTCTCGACCGGAGAACGCCAGCGGATGCAGCTCGCACGCGCCGTCAGAAACCGGACGACCGGCGTCCTTTACGTGCTGGATGAACCGTCGATCGGACTTCATCCGTCGAATATCGCGGGGCTGAACGGCGTGATGCGCGATCTGACCGCAGACGGGAATTCCGTCATTCTGGTGGACCACGATACCCAGATCCTCCGGGAAGCCGACTGGCTCATCGAAATGGGACCAGAAGCCGGCGCAAATGGCGGGCAGATCACGGCGCAGGGAACGATCTCCGAGATCCAGGCGGATCCCGCGTCGCTCATCGGGCCGTTTCTTTCGGGAAAAGCGGACGTTCACGTCCGAAAACGCGCGAGACGCGAAGAAATGTTCGACCAGGGGACGATCCATCTCGCCACTTCGTTCATCCACACGGTCCAGCCTCTTGAGGCGGAGTTTCCGAAAGGACGGCTGACGCTCGTGACGGGAGTTTCCGGCTCCGGGAAAACGACGCTCATCCTCGAGAGTCTCATTCCCGCACTGGAAGCCTCCATCGCAGGAAAAAAACTCCCGGAACACATC
>JAFQUP010000050.1 GCA_017408405.1 Thermoguttaceae bacterium | reverse complement strand
TGCTTTTTTCTGATTCTGCCCTTTTTTCACGTTCGCCGGTTTCTGCGCGTTTGCTTTTTTTTGATTCTGCCCTTTTTTCACGTTCGCCGGTTTCTGCGCGTTTGCTTTTTTCTGATTCTGCCCTTTTTTCACGTTCGCCGGCTTCTGGGCGTCTGCTTTTTTCTGATTCTGCCCTTTTTTCACGTTCGCCGGCTTCTGGGCGTTTGCTTTTTTCTGATTCTGCCCTTTTTTCACGTTCGCCGGTTTCTGCGCGTTTGCTTTTTGATTTGGTGCGGCATCAGATTTCTGAGCTTCTGGCGCGGCAGCCGGAACAGCGGCGGGCTGAGCAGCCGGAGCCTTCTCTTGGGCTTGAAGCGAGGAAAAAGTAAAGATTCCACTCAAGAAAGCCAATGCTAAAACAAAATTCAAACTTTTCATGGTTCATTCCTTTCGAAATAAAAAATCAATGAATAAAATCAGTTAAACTGTCTATTAAACGCGAATTCCATTGGAAGTATTGCGAAAATCTTAAAAATTTTTCCAAATTGAGAAATTAAACTGAAGAAACTTGGCAATCTTTGCCGATTTGCTAAAATAGGAAAAGTGCCCCAAGGAGGCGCTTTGGGTAAAATGCCTTTTAGTTTTGTTAATATTTAAATTTAAAAGTTTTTTGTTTTGAGGTGGACAAAGTCATTTTTATGTGGTATATTTAAAAAGGTTTAATGTTTTTTGGAATTTTTTAAAATTTTTCAAGAAATTGCTCTTCACATTGCCTACTTTTTATGCTATACATAAGATTGAAGTCTTAATTCAGAATAAAGAGTTAGGAAAACTTTGTCGAACGCGCCATAGGGAAAAGGAATTTAATTTCGCAAATGATTCCGCCCTTTACTGGAATCATTTGCAAAACACGGCGCTCACTCGTCAGATAAAAACTTACGGGAAATAAAATGGAAATAAACAAACTGTCGAACGTGTCGGGAATCAGTCGGGTGAATGCGGTTCAGCAGCCAAAGGCTGAAACTGGAAACACAGAGATTTCCCAAAAGGAGAATGTTCAGCTGAAACAGGATGTCGTGAACATTCAGGGCACTGAAACCGCTTCCGTCTCAGACGTCACGTTTTCAGGAGAAAAAATAGACGGGATTCGTACGGATCTCGTGAATCGCGTTCGCGCGGAAATCGCGGCAGGAACCTACGAAACTCCTGAGAAACTCGAAATCGCACTGGAAAAACTCCTTGCGTCATTTGATGACTGAGTTTTGGAATAGTCATTCTCTGCCAGTTTCATCAGATGGAAACAGCACCCCATAAAAACACAAAACGGTTTACCTTTACTGCCGTTTTGTGCTTTTTTAATAAACCATATTCGTAGATAAATTAAGAAATTTTTCGCTCTGTTTTGAGGAGAAACCCGCGAATTTGAGTATTCCGGCTTGAAATTTCAACAGGAAACTTAAAAAACTCTGTTTTTTTAAGATATTTCATTTTCTTTCTCGAAGAACAGTTTCTTCTTGATCTTAATCTTTTTCAGTTTCCCGATTTTTTTCTTCCTGGCCTTCACATGTCATTTTTTCGTCAACAGTCTCCAATGTCAAGCCATTCCCTAAAAGAGAAAAACCGATAAAAAGGAAAACCAAAAGAAGAAACGCCGAGAAAAACAGAAATCCCATTCCAGCCGAAATCCACCCCAAAACGAATGCCGCCGCTGAATCGCCAAGCATTGAAAGTAAAGCACTCATACCCGCAAAAATTACGGTCGTGAGAAGGAGAAAAAGACTGAAAACAAAAACTCCCGCAAGAAGTTTCTGAAAGAACAAATTTGAATTCATGAGCTGACTCTTTTCTGATTGCCTTTACGCGCCCCAAAAACTGCGCAAATTAGTTAAAATTTACCAATTAATTATATCAGATTTTCATTAGTTGTCAAGCTCAAAATAAAAAAATCTTTCACTCACGGCAAGTCCATCGTTCAATTGACAAAGCTTTTCCGGTGAGAGGATTAAATTCGACGATTGTCCCGTGCAGAGCAATCTCCTGATCCGCCACTTCGTAGCTTGTCGGGCGAGCCGTGAGAGTCGTTTCCGTAACACACTCTATTTTTCTTCCAATAATACTTTTCATTGAACCGCACATTCCGACATCGCACTGAAAGGCGGTTCCTCCCGGAAAAATCTGCTCATCCGCAGTCGCAACATGCGTATGCGTCCCGAGCACTGCCGTCACTCGTCCATCAAGATACCGGCCCATAATTTGCTTATCGCTGGTTGCCTCCGCGTGAAAATCAACAAAAATGACTTTCACATCTTTCGGAAGCTGACGCAAAAGTCGATCAGCCGCATGAAACGGACAGTCAATTGGCTGCATAAAAACGCGCCCCTGAAGATTCAGAACCGCACAGCGCGCCCCCATGCCAATCTCAAAAACACAAACGCCTTTTCCGGGTGCCTCATTGGGATAATTGGCCGGACGCACGATTCGTGATTCCTTCTCCAGAACGCTAATCGCCTCTTTTCGCTTAAACGTATGGTCTCCCATCGTGAGACAATCAATTCCAGCATTGCGCAATTCATTAAAAATCGCCTGATTAATTCCAGAGCCAGCTGCCGCGTTTTCCGCGTTCGCGGTCACGAATTCAAGATCCAACTCTTTACGAATATCCGCAATTCGTTTTCGAATCAAATCACGTGCCGGTTTACCCACGATGTCGCCCAAATGCAAAAAACGCATGACTCACATTCCCCCTAAAACGCCCCTCTTCCCTCCTGATTCTCCCCGATTTAAAGAACTCATTCGTCCTCAAACTCTTCTTCATCTCCGGAGTCTTCGTCGTCCTTAAATTCCTCATCATCCCCAGAGTCTTCGTCGTCCTTAAATTCCTCATCATCCCCGGAGTCTTCGTCGTCCTCAAATTCCTCATCATCTCCGGAGTCTTCGTCGTCCTCAAATTCCTCGTCATCCCCGGAGTCTTCGTCGTCCTCAAATTCCTCATCATCCCCGGAGTCTTCGTCGTCCTTAAATTCCTCATCATCCCCAGAGTCTTCGTCGTCCTTAAATTCCTCATCATCCCCAGAGTCTTCGTCGTCCTCAAATTCCTCATCATCTCCGGAGTCTTCGTCGTCCTCCTCATCATCAAAAAAGTCGTCTTTTTCTTTTTTGACCTTTTTTCGGGCACGAACAACAAACTCTTTCTCTTCATACGGTTTTTCAATGCGCCCGTCCCAATGAAGAGTTTCCTCTGCCATAATTTTGTCTCCTCTCAAAACCCAAACCATGATGTCGCATGGCTGGTTGAATTCCGGAGCAACCAGGTCAAATCCAAAAGCATATTCGCTAAAAGGATCCGCCTTTGACGGCATTGCGCCAACCTGAACACGACTGGCGTTTGGAAAAATGAGTGTCGTTTCCATTTCTCTCGTTTTGGGATTCTCAGTCTTGATTCGGACCATCGTATCGCGAACCTGGAAAGCTCCGACCGCCCCGAGAATATCCACATCCGCTTCCGGATCTTCAAAACGAAGTCTGCGCACGACATGATCATCTTCATCCATCCAGTAGCATTGATCAAGCATATCTTTGACAGAAACTCCATTAAGATCTTTTTTAAGCATCCAGGCATGTTCAAAAAAGATTGGATTCACAAACTGCAAATCTCGCGCGGCATTTTCCGAAAGAAGCCGAACTTCAACCGACGTATTGGGATGCCTGTCGCACGGATAGTTCACTTTAAGAATTCGGATTCCTTCCGGCATCAAAACCATCGAAACATATTTCTCTTTCTGGACAGTACCGACAGAAGCATCTCGCCGGAGAGTCTGAGCCTGAAGTCTGAAATCATTCAGGCATATTCCAATAGAAATAATCGCCAAAACCAGAATCGTCATGAAACGGGCATTACTCACAAAACGAACAGTCCGAAAAAACAGGGAACGGATGAAATTCATGATCTTTAACAGTTCAAAAAAGTAGCGACAAAAATCCCGAAACCGAATGGAAATCCATTTCCATTTTCTCTCAATTTCATGAAAACGCAAGCACTTTTTGATGTTTTTTGAAACTTTCCTTCCTTTTTCTCGCAATTCATTCGTCATTTTCGGAAAATTAAATACGTTTTCTCATTCCATTCATGAAATTTCCACGGCCTTAAAGGGATTCCTCACTTCACTCGTCCAGTATCTGCCTCAAGTTTCTGCCAGAATGGATTCTGCCGATCCCCGCGCTGCCGAACATCATCCAGCAAAATTCTCAAATCAGGTTTCGTATCGCGCGAAACGCGAACTTTTTTTCCATTCACGAGAAAATTTATTGGCTGTTCAAAATCAAGCATTCCGGGACCAACCCAAAACGTAATCTTCCCCGTCGGCACATTTGCTTTCAAAGTATTAACCGCAGGAAGAAGTTCCGCTGATATTTTTGCCGGAATCATTCCCCGTCTCGGAAATTCCGCAGGCAGAACGACCGCGTTAGGCGGAAGTTTTTCAACATCCACCCACCAAAAGAAATTATCCCATGGACGCATCGTTCGCACTTCAAATTCTGCAGGATAAAAATCACGTTTTTTTCGTTCCATCCAATCAAAAAGCCGAAGAATCTCATCCGAAAAAGCTTCACGACCGCGTCCCAGATATTCCGCAACTGTCATGTCATACCCGTGAAGGGAATATCGTGAGAGAACATTCGCGTTTTCCGCGAGTATCTGATTATCCAGTTCACCACAAATAAAATAAATCGGCATCCTGCTGAGATTCGACCAGTAAATGGCGCAATATTTTTCAGCGCGAGCCGAAATCGGAATCAGACCGGCCCAAAGGTCAGGATGAGCCGAGGCAATGTCCCAGGCGGCTTCTCCGCCTTCAAAATGCCCGGAAAGGAAAATTCGGTCCGTATCAATGGAAAATCGCTGCGTCACGTGATGAAGCACATTCAGAACCGCCGCGTGTTCTCGAGCGGAATATTCGTAATTTCTCTGATCTTTGTTCATCCAATCAATTGAAATGACGACATACCCGTTCCGCCCTGCCTGTCCGTAACGGAATCCTTTCGGATCAAAACCTCCGGTCCACCACTCCATCTCTTTAAGCGGGTCATCCATTGCTCCATGAAGACAAATGACCGCGGGATAAAGCCGGCGCGGATCATACTCCAGCGGAAGCTGAACCCAGTAATTAATTGGCTGATCATCCACGGTTGAGGGGGTTTGAAGGCGGAAAAAACCATCTTTTCCCTGCCATTCATCCTTCCCGACACGAACTGGCGGTTTCATGTGCGAGAGAATAGCGGATACTATTTTCACGGAACCGGCTTCCTCCTGTCGGAATTTTCGGAAAACAGCTTCCCGGCTCATGTCATCGTCCGCCTCCATGAAATCCTGAATCAGCTGGCGGACTCGAACGGCGGAAACCGCGATAACGATTCGGTCACTGGCCTCTTTACTCCCCATCAGCCAACTCGTTACGGCAAGCGAAATCAATTCCTGAACGTCCGTTCCCTCAATGTCCATCATGGACTCAAACGCCTCCATTCGCGGCAGCGTTGAGTAATTCACCGACTCAAGAATCTCTACCAAAACCGGTTTCAGTTCCGCCTTAATCGACTCATCTTTCAGACCAAGCCAACATTTCTGAATGTTCTCGATCAGCTTTTCAATTCGCTGATCCATTACTTCATACTCTTTTTTCAGCTCGCGAACCTGAACAAGCGTTTCACCTGCGATACCTTTAGCAGGAAACTGCTCAAGCATATCCTGAACCAGCCCATACTGACCTTTAGACTGTCGAAATTTCAGTTCATTCAACGCTCGCTTCGCTGACAGCTGACGAACGATAGCCAATGTCGGGGCAAGCGTCTTTTGGAGAGATTCCGCCTCCTCACCTTCCGCCTGCTGAATAACGCGATTCAATTCATAAGCGGCCAATTCATAACGTTCAGCCTGAATGAAAAAACGGGCAATTTTCTGCGCTGCTTCCACTTCAGAACCTTTCGTAAGCCGAATGGCCTGCCTGCGCAGAATCGGAAGAAGTTGAGCGACTGGAATATTCGTCGTGGCAATACGCATATCCCAAATGAAATTAGTGCACTCGACTTTCGTCCAAAAAGGCGTGATGACCGTAATGCACTGAATAATGTCTTTTGGACCTTGCGCCGTGGACATTCGAATCGTACGGCGTCCAAATTCATCAAATGGTTCCTCTTTCAGCAAAATCCCCATTCCCTTAATGGCAGCCCCTTTTTCAAGTATCTTCTGACGCAGGACAAACCGTTCAGGAATCACCTCCAAATCAGATTCGGAAAAGACATCCGCGACCTGTTTCTTTGAAACGTAAGTTCTTCGCAAATCATCATCCATAAAAACGATATTCATCGGAACAATTTGCGCTTCCGGAGTCGAATACTGCGGCAATTCGCCAAATTTCGGCAACATTCCTTCACGTCCCAGCAAATGTCGGCCGTCTTTCAGAAGAATATCAGACGCGTGAACGGACAGAGGAAAAAAAACGCCTGCCAACAGGATTCCCAGAACCGCCAGTTTCAGGAATAAATGACCCATTCGTTTCTTTGTCATGAAAAACCTCAAAAACTGTTCAAAAGCATCTCAACGACCAGCCGCCAACCATCCGCCAACACAAAAAGAAGCAGCTTAAAGGGCAGAGAAACCATCGTTGGCGGAAGCATGAACATTCCCATGGAAACCAAAATAGAGGAAACCAGAAGATCCACGACAAGCATCGGAATCAAAATCTGAACACCAATGAGGAATGCCGTCTTTAATTCACTCAGCATGAAAGACGGAAGCAGAACATGAAGCGGAATGTCTTCGGCCGAGTACTCCTCAAGACGCGATTCATCCGGCGGAGTGGAACTATGCCGCCAAAAAAGAAGGATTTCTTCCGTATTTCCTGTCCTTTCAAGCTGCGCCGCCATGAAGTCACGAAGCGGCTTCAATCCAGCCTTAAGAGCCTCTTCCTGCGAAAGTTTACCCTCCTGATACGGTACGATTCCTTCACGCCAGGTCTTTTCCCAGGTCGGAAACATAATGAAAAAAGTCATGAAAAGTGCCAGCGCCGCCAGAACCTGCGTACCGGGAATACCTTGGGTCCCGAAACCATGGCGAAGAATACCAAGTACCACAAATATCCGAACGAAACTCGTCGTCATCATCAAAAAAGCCGGCGCGAGACTTACCGCGCTCAAAAAAAGAAACGTCGAAACGGATCCCTGAATCCCCGTGGAGGAAAACCATGTTACCGGATCAAAACTGAAACCGCTCTTTTTTTCTTCTGTCAATGGTGTCGTTTGGGAAATCGCCGGGGATTCTGCCGAAACCTCGGACTTAACCCCTTTCAACTCTTCAGAAAATAGTTCCGGTTCCTCCGCGAGAAGGTTTTCGTTCTCCTCGCTTTCATGAATCGTGAGCGGGGGAACAACTGGAGATTTTACCTTTTCTGAAGTGTTCTCAGGCTGCGACCAAATCTTCGGATGAACCTTGCTTCCGGGCGAATACTGCGCCCAAAGTTCCAGCTCTCCCCAAAAGAAAAGCGGGAAAAACACAAAAACAATAAGTATGCGCAAAAAACGAAACTTAAATGCCGCGTCCAACATTTGAGAGTTCTCCAATTCCATCATTTCACGCACACGTTCTCCGCTGCCTTTTCACCTGAAACGCGGGAACGGTATTCTTCAAAATTTCTCAAATTATTGGTACCTAAAATTTCTCCCCGACAAAGCCGCGCGAGACGCTCCGCTTCCGCCGGATCTTCAATCTCACCAATTCGATCCACTCCATTCTGTGAAATGGAAACGATAAATATCTTCTCACCGCATCTCATTAAATAGAGTTGATGCCGAAATGCCAAGTGTGATTTTCCGAGTATCTCAAACGCTTCTTTCGGAAGCTCCGGCGCGTCTTTGGGAGAAAATTTCTTTAAAATGAGAAGCAAAACAAAAAAAAGCAGCGTGACCACCGCCACAGAAAACGCCAGTTTCTTCACTCCCGCGGAAAATGAAAATTTCGACTTTTTCTCATTTCCTTCATTCGCTTTGCCCGAATCGGAAACCGTCGACGACTCGGAAGCGGAAAACAGTTTTTTTTCCTCTGAATTCGCGCTATGCGCTGTCGAAAATCGTGAATTCACGGAAACATTCTCAAAAGGCAAAGAATCCGCGGTTCTGGATCGCTCTGCCGGATGAAGCGCGGAAGTTCCCCGCTCAATATTCCGCGATGAAACTTCATTTTGAGAAGTAACCTCCGAGAATCCGGATGGAACCTCATTGGAAAGCTCAACGCCATTTGCCGGTATCATCTGCGCGCAAAGAACTGACTCCGCCAAAAAAGAAAGACCAATGATGATGCCCCACAGTAAATTTCGCGTAACTCTCAAATGCTTACGGCCCATAAAAACTCCTTTGCCTGCTCCGAAAAGGGAAAATGGAAGAGACAAACTCAAATCTCAAAGAAACTCTTTGATCCGCACACAAAAATAGCCGTTTACGACAAGCAGCTCACCCCGGGCAACCGCTTTTCCATTCACCAAAATATTCACCAGTTCATTTACGTGCTTATCCAAAATAACGACCGAACCTGGACGAAGATTCGATACCTCCGAAAGAAGCATCGTCGTCTGACCAAGTTCGATTCGGACTTCCAGCTCAATATTGCCCAATGACGCGATCTGTTCCCGGCTGAACATCCTCCGGACTTCCCCAGACTCTCCCACTGGCGATTTCTCAGGAATATCCACCTCCGGCAACGAAGGAAATTTCTCATCAACTTCGTCCAAAAGCATATCCAGTTCCGCCGAAGTCAATTCGGAATTCCCCGTATTCTTTTCTTGTTCCGGCATTTTGCTCCGCTCTTTCTTTTCGATCTCCACGATTCACCGGTCATCAAATCCTTCATCCATCAACGGAGTTTATTCTCAGTTTTCCGGCGGTTCATACTCGAGTTTCTTCCAGATAAACGGTTTGCGATTCGTCGGCTCAATACGAAGCATCACTTCACCATTCTGAAAAATACGAACCGTTCCGTTTGTTTCACTCACCACAATCGCCACGGCCTTCGTGCAGCGCGTAATACCGGCCGCGGCCCAGTGACGGGAACCAAGCCCCTTGGAAAGCGTAATATTATCCGCGCTCGCGTCCAGAATACGGCAGGACGCCTCAACGATGCCATCCGCGGAAATGATGATTGCCCCGTCAAGCTGCGCGATCTCCTTAATTCCCTCTCGCACTCGGGCATCCATAATATTTCTTTCCGAGCGACTGTACCCGCGTACCGGATCAAATCCGCCCGCGTGACTCTCCGCGAGAACCCGCTGTTTATCTCCTACCACAAAAAGAGTACCAACCGGCTTTCCCTCGCGACCGCTCAAACCAATCTCTACCGCCAGCTCAACTATCGTTTTGAGCGTCTCAAGCGGAACCGTCGTGTTCAAAAGACGAAGATCCGTACTGGTTAATCGATTTAAATGCTCCTTCAGGGAAATCAGGGAAACAGTATCTATCGTATTCGACTCAAAGCCGCCGTAAATCGCGACTATCTGACTCCCCGGACGAATCAGGTCATCCGTAATCGCCTCAAGAAGTGCCTGCATCAAGCGGTCATAAACCGGATTACCAACCATCTCCAAAACGATCGTATTGATTCCCGCTTCCGCGGCACCTTGAGCCTGCTCCTCCGTATCAACAGCGAGAATAAACGGAACATTCTCACCTACCAGCTTCTTGACACGACCCCAATCCGCAGTCCCGTCATAAAGCAATATGATCGCAGACGCGTCCATTTGTGCCTGGAGCGTTTTCGCGTGTTCAATGAAATAGCGAAACTGTTCAGTTATGCGAAGGGGATTGGACATGATTCAATCTTGGAAATTAAGTGTGGGGGGAGTAAAAAATTTGTTTTGGGGAAATAAGTTATCGAAAAACGCGCATTCCGGAAAATTTCTCAACTTTTTCAAAATTACGAAAACCTCCGCGACCGGAGTTTTCCGCCTCGCCGTTAATTTTCCGATGCCTCTCCGATGATTCACTGCTCCTGCGGAGCTGGCACTGATTCATTTTCTCAACTGTTTCGTTTCTTTTTCGGTTTCAAGTCACTGGACTCTTCGCTGGAAATCGCTTCAGGAACCTCTATTTCTTCCTTTTTCTGAGGAAGAAGATTTAAAAGGGGTGATTTAAATTCCTTCTTCTTTTTCGGCTCCTGGTACGCTACCGCGGTGTCCGGATGACGCGCCTGACAATACGCGACCCATTCCGCGTGATCCGTGGTCGAAAGACCCGTGATTTTCTGAAGTGCCTGCACCGTATAGTGCCTTAACGCCGGATCCGTATCAACGAGAGGCACTTCAAGCGCCACTATCGCGCGCTCATCTTTCAGATTGCCAAGTGCCTCTATCGCGGCATGACGAACATCAAGATCCGAATCATTCCCAAGAATCTGAATGATCTCCGTCACAGCGGTTTCTCCGCCATAATTCTGCCAGGCAGTACACAGACTTTCTCGAACATCCCGATCCGGGTCCTTCGCTGCCGCGCGAAGCGTATCCGCCGTAATCGGAACCTTAAAACGCGAAATCGCCAGAACCGCCTCTCGCCGCATCACGCAATCTGTCTCCTCACGAACCAGAGTCGAAAGCGTTCGGGCATACTGCTCCTTCTGCTCATCCGGAACCAATTCCGCGTTTGCCCCTAACTCACGAATCTGGTGGATTCGGTCTTCAGGCTGAGGTACCCCTGGAATCGGCTTAGCGTTGAACATCGCTGAACAACCTGCCGCATTTACCAAAAGTATCAATATCAACCATTTGCCTAAAAAATAAAGCATACTCAAACCCGAATCTTCCATGACATCCGGAACCAGCGAACTCACCGCTGAATTTTCTGGCGGCCTCTTTTTCAAAAAATCTCTACGAAAACACAATCTATTTCTATATTACACCTGATTTCAATTTATGGCAAGGGGAATTTCCTTTTTTTGGAAAATTTAATAAAATTTTTGAAATCTTTCTCTGGGTTCTTTAAATTTTTTAAAGACGTGATATAATAATAAAAAATAAGGAGTTGATTTATGCCTATTTATGAATATGTCTGCGAAGACTGCAAAAAAAATTTCGAAGAACTGGTACGGGGGAATGATGACCCGACTAACTGCCCTGCCTGCGGAAGCTCCGCTATTCGCAGAAAAATCAGCATGACCGCCTCACCTCACGCGGCAGACCGTTCGTGCGCCGCTCGCGACGCCGGTCTCTGCTCCCCCGAAAACCATGCTCCATGCGGGTGCGGATGCGCTTGCGCTTGCCGTCACTAACAGTTTGAGCTGAATCTGTTTCAGACTCCCAAACTGCCAGCACCGTTTTGCCTTCATCCACAGCCCCTAGCCTTCCTCTTGAGAAACCCGGAGACTCAAGCTCAAATTCTTTTTGCGTTTAAGCCTCTGCCATCATTTTCCTTTTTTGATTGGGACCTTCCCAAAACCACTTTCATCAAAAAAACAGAGCGTTTTGAATTTCACGAAGACCGGAATCCGACGCGGATGCTGAAACGCGAGAAATTTCAGGAATCGCCAACAACAAATCAAATCCATTCGTTTTTCAGA
Source organism: Thermoguttaceae bacterium (assembly GCA_017408405.1). GTDB lineage: Bacteria > Planctomycetota > Planctomycetia > Pirellulales > Thermoguttaceae > RGIG3701. Next base: position 48,217 of record JAFQUP010000050.1, on the reverse strand, counting down.
AATTGAGTTTGGAGAAGGTTCAGAAAATTCATTCCCTGGAAAAATTTTCACGGATTTTTTATGGAAAATATTTTAACCCTATTGATCGGTTGCGTTATCCTCTGCCTTTTGATTTTGGGTGGAGGATGGATGATAATGCGTTTTCGTACCTCCATTCAGTCTCCTGATTCAACCGGTTCCGACGCGGTCCATTCCATGATGACCAATCTGCACCGCTCCATGGAGCTGGGCGAAATTTCTTCCGCGGAATACAGAACCATTAAAAATCGCCTTATGTCGGAAATTCAGGACCAGGCCAATCGAAACTCCTGATTTTTCCTGACAAATTTTAGCTTCTTTTAAAAAATTCGACTTGCGCGAAACCGAATTTTGGGCTAAAATTTAATTAGAGAATGTTTTATCCGCGCGTGTTTTAAAAAATATGGATTACGGACGTCGCCAAAATACGAAAATTCCACTCCAAAACTGGAAATTTCATGTGCGCCGTTCAAAAAATGAAAGCAAGGCACTTTACCTGACGTAAATCCAATTCAGAAAAAGTGCCGAATCCAGCATAAACCAAATCAATCCAAACTTCCCGCCCGCCCTGAATTTCATTTCCGCGATTGCGGCGGGGGGAAGAAAAAATCGTAAAATCCTTTTATCCAAGAAATTTTCGAGAGTCCAATGGAGTCCGATAGCACATTCAACGAATCCGGCAAAAAAGCCTCGCCTAAAAAACAGGCCTTTTGTTCCTTTTGCAAAAAGTCCCACCGGGTCACGGGACCTTTGGTTGAAGGTCCGGGGAATGTCTATATTTGCAGTGAATGCATCGAACTTTGCCGTTCCATTCTGGAACAGGAAAAAAAACGCCGTTTCTCCCAGCAGCCCGCCATGCTGATGGAACGCCTGACTCCCCGGCAAATCGTCGCGAGGCTTGACGAATATATCGTGGGACAGGATTTTACGAAAAAAGTCCTGGCGGTCGCCGTCTATAATCACTACAAACGCCTGGAGCATGCCCGTTCCGGAAATGACGAGATCGAAATCGGAAAGTCCAATATCCTTCTGATCGGACCAACCGGTTCAGGCAAAACTCTTCTCGCGCAAACCCTGGCGAAAATACTTAACGTCCCATTCGCCATTGGCGATGCCACCACTCTCACCGAAGCGGGATACGTCGGGGAAGACGTGGAAAACCTGCTGCTGAAACTTCTTATGGCCGCGGATTTTGACGTGGAAGCCGCTCAGCGCGGAATCCTCTATATCGACGAAATCGACAAAATTGGCCGTACCACCCATAACGTTTCAATTACGCGTGATGTTTCCGGCGAAGGTGTCCAGCAGGCTCTCTTGAAAATGCTGGAAGGAACTGTGGCCAACGTTCCGCCGAACGGAGGACGAAAACATCCGGAACAGCAGTTTATTCAGCTGGATACCAGCAATATCCTTTTCATCTGCGGAGGCACTTTCGTTGGTCTTCAGGAAATCATCGAACGCCGTCTTGGAAACCGCACTTTGGGATTCGGCCAAACTGCCGCCGCCGCGATTGGTGAAAAAACGGTTTCTTCGTTGACCCGCGTCGCGAGTGAAGACATTATCGAGTTCGGACTTATCCCGGAATTTGTCGGTCGTCTGCCGGTTATCACCGCCCTGGACGAATTAACCGTAGATGATATGGTTCGAATCCTGAAAGAACCCAAAAACTCTCTCGTTAAACAATATTCCTATCTTTTCAATATGGACAACGCGGAACTGGTCTTCACGCCGGCCGCGCTGGAAACAATTGCCCGTTTGGCGAAAGAAAAACGCACGGGTGCCCGCGGACTGCGTTCAATCATTGAGGAGATCATGCTCGACATTCTCTACGAAATGCCGGATCAGCCAAGCGGTGTCCGGTATGTCATTGACGAAGATGTCGTTTTGGGCCAAAGAAAGCTCTTTAATTTCGAAGAGCAAAAAAGCAAGCGTGCCTGATCGCCAACCACGCGGCTCATCAAAACGCGGGCCGCTCCTACTCGCCGCATATTTTCAGGAACTGCCATGCCGACCCCAAATAAAACGCTGCGAAACTCTCTGAAACTGCCGATTACGTTGGCGGTCGTCATGATCGTTCTGGTGGTCATTCTGATTGTCGGTTGGATCCTGACAACGGTTTTCGCCTCCATCACGATGCATCCCGCGCTGTTTTGGGTCATTCTCACCATCGGCTCTCTATTCCTCTCGATAATTCTGGCCGGAACAATCACTTATCTGGTTCTTTCCATTAAAATGGTCAACCTGAACCAGCGTCAGAGCAATTTTATCAACAGCGTCACGCATGAGCTGAAATCTCCCCTTGCCTCACTCAAACTTTACCTTCAAACCCTTACCAGATATGAAGTTGCGCCGGACGAGAAACTCCGTTTCTACGGCGGAATGATGGAAGAAGTGGAACGGCTCGATACCCTCATCAATCAGGTCCTTCGCGCGGGACAACTCGAAGCTGGAATTAAAATTGGCGATGAACCGGAAGAAATTGCTCTCCGGGAAATACTCCAGAACGCCATTCATTCCGCGCGAATATGCCACCGAACAGAGAATGCCAACATCCAGCTCGAATGCGGTAAACTCTCCATTATCGCCAGTAGAGTACCAATGGAAATGATTTTCAGAAACCTCATCGATAACGCCATTAAATACGGCGGGAATCCGCCATTTGTCCAAATTCGCGTCAAACCAATGGGGAAATCCAAAATCGCCTTCCGAATCAGTGACAACGGGGACGGAATCCCCCAAAAAATGCGCGAAAAAGTCTTTCAGCGATTCGTTCGTCTCGGAAGAGAACTGGAACGCAGAAGAAAAGGAACCGGCTTGGGACTCTATATCGTGCGAATGTGCCTGCGCCAGCTTAACGGTGAAATCAGGATAAGGGACAACAAACAGGGAAAAGGTACCTCCATTTACGTTCTGATTCCAAGAATCCCGCGTTCGTTCCGAAAAAAATCCTCCAATACAAAAAATTTCAAAAAGGATGGGAATAAAAAATGAACTCTGAAACGGAAAAAAAACCGCATATTTTAGTCGTTGAAGATGAAATTAACCTGGCCGTGGGAATTCGATATTCTCTGGAACATGAAAATTTTCTCGTTACTCTCATTCACGATGGACTTTCCGCTCTGGATCTGATTCTCAAAAATCCCCATAAATTTGATGTTATCGTCCTGGACATTATGCTGCCTGGAATGAACGGATACTCCATCTGTTCGGAAATCCGGGAAAAAGGCATACTCATTCCAATCATGTTTCTTTCCGCGCGTACTTTGCCTGAAGACAAAGCAAGAGGATTTGATGTCGGAGCAAACCAGTACCTTCCAAAACCTTTTGAACTGGAAGAATTTCTCGCGCGAATCAGGAATATGCTGAAATTCAAGACTTTATTGCACGATGAAAAAAAATCCAATGAAAAAAACGCGTCTGACGAACTTCCCTACGAGATGAGGATTGGAAACGCGACAGTAAATTTCAATACCCTTGAAGCAAAAAACGATCAAAAAACCATTCACCTCACGCATCTGGAAATTTCACTCCTTAAATACTTTATTCTCAATGAAAACAGACTCATCTCAAAGGAAGAACTCCTGGAAAACGTCTGGAAAATGTCTTCCGGAATGAATACCCGGGCTCCTGATCAATTTATTCTTAGACTCCGCAAAATATTCGAGAAGGACCCCGCTCATCCCGAACTGTTCTTGACATATCGAAACGCTGGATACCGTTTTACCGCGCAGACTAAAAGTGAATATGAAAATATTCATAACTGACGAAAAACAACTTTTCAATCCGCGAGACATTCCCAAGCCGGCCCCGGCCAATTCATCCTGCGCTTTATCAGGAGTCTGGGTCGGCCTTTTTTATCCCCGCACCAACATCGGCAACTCTGCCGACCACACAGACGTTTCGGCAATTTTGCCGTTACCGAAAGCAGCCAGAACACCGCGGCTCCAACCAAACTCCTGCCTCGAAACAGCAATTAATTGAACCTTATTCATAATTTCCAAACCGTTTTCTAAATCATTCATTTATTAAAGGAATTTCATGATTCGCCTGAAAAAATTTTTTTCATAAAAATAGCAAATACTCAAAGGCAGGAACAAATTCTCCAAATTTTGTATTCTTCTGAAACAAAAACCATTCAAAAATAAAAAACTGCAAAAATAATTCAATATATTGCCCCCCAAAACAGAAAATTATTCCAAACCACACAATATATTGAGTTTCAGGCATTCTTTTATTTATTTTAACTTTTCAGACATTTTTATTCGGCAGACGCCCCCCCAAATCCCTCCTTTTCAGCGTAATGAGACAGCCCTTTTTAAAAAAGTTTAAAATTTTTGAGACTCTGAAATCAAAACACCAAAATCGCCGTAAGTTCTTATTTTCACGAGAGTTAAATGGCTTGAGTTTTATGTTTTCTTATCTCTGTTTAATATCGCGAAAATCTTCCTGCCCTTGAAAATACGGATCTTCCTCTCTTCCGGGAGGGTCACTTGACGAAATTTAAAATAAATGGTAAACTTACCGCTCCATTAACACGATATAGTAGATATTACGAAATATGGCACAATATCTGGTTAGTGGCAAAACCGGAAAGCTGCCGCCCCTAATCATTCGGTAATGGCAGTCTGAAACGGTCGATTCTCTGTCCGATTGGGGAGGCAAAAGCGAAACATTGATGTTGAATCACGTTTTTGCCGATAGAGAAAAAAATTTCGGACAATTTCACGGGATGGTCTGCACGCATCTTTTTTTCGTGCCGTGTCCATTTCGTCATCTGCGATTTTTATTCACGAATAAACAAAACACTCAGGAGTTTTTTATGTCACAGGTCCCGATGCAGGATTCCATTGCGTCCAAATTGCGTATTCCCGCTGTTTTTTGCCCGGAAGATGTCGCAGACCCTTTTGATACGGTCACATGGGATTTGAGAACCGCTCAAATTAAAGGAGACAAAGGGGAACTTATTTTCGAGCAGAAAAACTGCGAGTTTCCGATGACGTGGAGCCAGCTGGCCACGAACGTCGTCGCGAGCAAATACTTTTTTGGTGAAAATGGCACTCCGCAGCGCGAACACAGTGTCCGCCAGCTCATTTATCGCGTCACAAGAACCATTTCTGACTGGGGAAAGGAAGATGGATATTTTGCCTCTGAAACGGACGCGGAGAATTTCTATCGCGAGTTGACGTACCTTTGCCTTCATCAGATGGCAGCCTTCAACAGTCCCGTCTGGTTCAACGTCGGCCTTCACACGCAATATCATATCAAAGGCGCGAAATGCAATTGGGCATGGAATAAAAACAAAAAGGTTATTGAGCAGCCTGAAAACTCCTACGAATATCCGCAGGGATCCGCCTGTTTCATTCAGAGTGTTGACGACAACATGGAAGACATCATGGAACTGGCGCGAAGCGAGGCAATGCTCTTCAAATTCGGATCAGGGACAGGGACTGACCTCTCCACGCTGCGCAGCTGCCGCGAAAAACTTTCGGGAGGCGGACGTCCTTCCGGGCCGCTTTCCTTCATGCGTGTCTATGACCAGATCGCCGCAGTCGTCAAATCCGGCGGGAAAACACGCCGTGCCGCGAAAATGCAGTCCCTGAAAGTATGGCACCCAGACATCATGGACTTTATCGAATGTAAAGTCAAAGAAGAAGCGAAAGCGAAACTTCTCATGGCAAACGGGTACGATTACGATGGAGCGTACAGTTCGACCATGTTCCAGAACGCGAATCTTTCCGTACGTTTGACGGATGATTTCATGAAGGCGGTTCTTGAAGATAAACAGTGGACTACGCGCTGGGTCACGGATCCCAAACAGGAAGGTCCTTCATGGCCTGCCCGCGAGGTTCTTCAGAAACTCTCTCATGGAACATGGCTCTGCGGCGATCCCGGTGTGCAGTATGACACGACCATCAATAAATGGCACACTTGTCCAAAATCCGGCCGGATCAACGCTTCCAATCCGTGTTCCGAGTATATGTTCCTGGATAATTCCGCCTGTAACCTGGCAAGCATCAACCTCATGCGTTTCTTTGACGAGGAAACTGGCATTTTTGACGTCAAACGTTTCGTGAACGCTTGCCGTATCATACTCATCGCGCAGGAAATTATCGTCGACCGCGGGAGTTATCCAACCAGAAAAATCGCGGAAAACAGTCATAAATATCGTGCGCTTGGACTCGGTTTCTCAAATATCGGAAGTCTTCTCATGGCTTTGGGGCTTCCATACGATTCGGACGAGGGTCGAGGCATCTGCGGAGCGATTGCCGCCATCATGCACGGAGCCGCGAACCGGACAAGCGCCGAATTGGCTCGAGCGGTCGGTACCTTTACCGAATACGAACAGAATAAAGAGGATATGCTTCATGTCATGCAGATGCACTGGGACGAAGCCGAAAAAATCAAGAACGCGCCGCGTTACCTGCGGGATGAGGCCAGAAGCATTTGGGATCAGGTCCTGAATGACGGGCGAAGATACGGATTCCGAAACGCGCAGGTTACCGTCCTCGCTCCTACCGGAACGATCAGTTTCATGATGGACTGTGACACGACGGGTATCGAGCCTGACATCGCGCTCGTCAAGTACAAACAGCTCGCGGGAGGCGGATTCATGAAACTCGTCAACCGTACTGTTCCATTGGCACTCAAGCGTCTTGGATATTCCCAGGAGGATATTGATTCCATACTCGCGTACATCGACAAAGAAGATACGATTGAAGGTGCCGCGAATCTTCATCCGGAACATCTGTCGGTCTTTGACTGTGCTTTCCAGCCGCGAAACGGCTCCCGATTTATCCCTTGGCAGGCACATATCCGCATGATGGCAGCCGCTCAGCCCTTCCTTTCCGGGGCAATTTCCAAAACGGTGAATCTGCCCAAAGATGCTACGGAAAAGGATATTTATGACGCGTACATTGAGGCCTGGAAACTCGGACTGAAGGCGGTAGCCATTTACCGGGACGGCTCAAAAGGCGCGCAGGTCCTCTCGACAAGCCGTGAAGCGGACAAAAAAGAAGATGTCAGAAAAGAAGCGGTTCAGGAAAAGATCGTCTACAAACCGCGCAGACACCGCCTCCCGGACACCAGAACTTCCATCACGCACAAATTCAGTATTGCCGGACACGAGGGATACGTTACGGTTGGGCAATATCCCGACGGCAATCCGGGAGAAGTTTTCATCACCATGGCAAAAGAAGGAAGTACCATCGGCGGTTTAATGGACTGTTTTGGAACAGCCATCTCCATGAGTCTTCAGTACGGTGTCCCGCTTGAAGTTTACGTCAATAAATTCTCGCATACCCGATTTGAACCGATGGGAGCGACCAAAAATCCCGACATTCGCATCGCGAAGAGTATCGTGGACTATATTTTCCGGTGGCTTGGAATCACATTCCTGAATCGTCAGTCAGACGTTTGCGCGGAACCAACCGTTCCGCATGAAGGAACGGGATTTTCATCTCCCAAATTAACGCCGCAGCTCCCGCATTCCGCGGATTCAGGCGTTGCCTCAGCCCCCGCGACGGGTACCCGTCCCTTTCCGGAAGAAGCCTCCGCACAGGGAACGAGCAATTCCAGCTCACTCTCGGAAACCATCGCGGAATGGGGTTCACCCTCTCCAGCCGCGGACGCGTCTCAGACTGGCAAACAGAATTTCTACACGGAAATGAGAGAGGAACATTCTCACGGCAGCCGCGAGGAAATCTCCATCCCTTCTGAAAACATTCCGCGTAAAAAAACTCGTTTTGAGGAACAGATTCGCGCTTTTTACGCGCGGCGAAGCGGAAATCAGGAAAAAAAACTGATTGAGTCTTCTGCCGAAGCCGCGGCCTCTTCCGTACCAATTGTTTCATCCGCTCTTTTGGAGGATTCGGAAGTTGATTTGAGCGCGGATCGGGTTAGAATGTTCGAGGGTTTCCAGGACGACGCTCCGACGTGCAGTAACTGCGGATCCGTCATGGTCCGAAACGGCAGCTGCTATCTTTGCCATGTCTGCGGTTCAACGAGCGGCTGTTCATGATCCTTTTTCGTAATGCGCGCAAGCGCGATAATTAAAAATCCGGGGGAAAACATTTTTCCTCCGGATTTTTTCTCCTCTCTTGATTTATCCCTCATTCCCGACACTCGGAAGAGTTTTCTTTTTCAGAAGTGATGCCTTTTATGGTGACCGCAATTTCTGCATATTTCACCACTGTAGGGATCCAAATAGGCTCGACAATCACAAAGTGTACAATGCCCTGTTCCTCCGAAAGAAATTCGGGAATTTCCATCATCCTCACCATTCTCTCCAGTTTCATCAAGTTCATCCTCGGATTTCTCATCTTCTTCAGAGTTCCAATCCTCCGACTCATTCAAATTTTCAGACTCAAGTTCCATATCATCATCCCACGTCCAATCAAAGAAATCGCTAAACATATTTTTTCTCCTTAAAAACGTATCAGGAACCGCGGGCATACAGTATACCCGCGATTTGAAATAAGCGGCTATCAAGTAAAATCAAGGGTAATTTGAGCCGTCAGACTTTCCACCAGATTCTGCAACCCGCTGGACAACTCACGCGGCAGCTTATCCGTAAAATCACTGCTGGACGTTAATCCATTCGCGATCTGACTGCTCAAATCACGGGTTTCCTGATTGATCGCATTCGTGAGTTTCTCCATTGTAACGGCCTCGCGAACCAACATCGGCAAGTCATAAGAACTTACATTTGACATAAAACGCTGCTTGGCAGCTTCCCATCCCTGAAGCATAATAACCACCGCAGTAACGCCAACAATTGCTGCAATGATTGCCCATCCGCCAGGGATAACAGTCCCCAGAAGGCCAAAAATAATCGTTCCAATTACAGTTACAATACCAGCAACAAGAGATATTACCATTGGAAGAATTATCATCATTATAATTGGCATCAGTAACGCCAAGACGATAGGCAATGTCTTAAGTATAATGTTTTGGATAGCTCCTTTTATTATATTCTCAATTCCTCCTCCAATTGGCGGAATAGAGATATTACCACCATTATCAACCTTTACCTTTTTGAAAACATTCTGAATGGTATCAGGATCATACGATACCGAATATTTCCCGGCAATTCTGGAAATATCCCGATCCAGTTCCATACCAACCTCCTCGCCAAGCCATTGCATGACCGCGCCATTAACCTCAGCTTTTCCAGTTTGGCTTGACAAATAATCTCTTATTTCCCTTTCAATTTCGTTCTTCATGCTGTTTAAGGTCACATAGCCGCCATTTTTCCATCGCACGACCTCGTCTTTTATAATAGCAACGATCGGAGTCGCCAGCTTTCGGGCGATTTTTTGAGCCAGAGACGGCATTTTGTTTTTCAAAACCCCCGGAACGCGGTCACGAACATTCCGGAATTCCTGTTCAAGTTCCTGTGCTTTATTATCCGCGACAACAGAATATACCAGGCCTCTTGAAATTGCCGAACTCGGCTCATTATCCAAAGAAATTACCGGACATTTCCCATTCTGGCGAAAAGCGTCTTCGCAGGATTTCCGAATAAATCCCATTCTTGAAGCTCCGCCAGTCAAAATGATCAATGAAGGCCTGCGCCCCATTTCCTGCATTTTTTTGGCCACACGCTGAAAAACATCTTTGCAGCCTTCCAGATACGTACGATTCCCAAGTTCCGGCCATTTCAATTCAAGAGCTTTTTTCATCAGCTGTGATGAAAAATAGTCCTGCAACGGGAAAACCCTTTTAATTCCCGTTATTCTACTATACCAGTAATCCTCGCTTTTCTCATCTGGGGATGAGGTATTAAAATAAATTTCCTTTGCCTCTCGACATTTAAAAATACATCTATTGGTTGCGGAATCAATCGGTTTCCGCTCCGCAAACATTTCCAAAATAGACGCAAAAAAACCTCTGCTGCCACCAGAATCCCCCGCCTGTTCCTTTGCCATTTCTTCCGCGACTAATTTAAAAATACCTCTTTCAATCAGTCGCGCACCCAATTTATGGTCGCCTTCCTCAAGGTCTTCCAAGTGATAGTCACTCTTCCGGGAAATAAGCGTCACATCCGTAGTTGAAGAGCCAAAATCAAAGACGACAATAAAATCCCCATTTTGAACCTTCGCCAACAAATTTTCCCTGGATCCATAAATCGTGTTCAAAAGCGCGGCTTTGGATTCATGCTGCAGCGCGAAAGTGACCGTTTTACCTTTTTTTTGATATTTCTGTTTGAAAGTACACTTATTGAGCATTTCACGGTACAACCTGGCATCCTGCTGATTCCATTTGGTTGGATAACCGATATTGATAATGATCTCCTTATCATTCGTCGTATTTTCAACACCGATTTGATCCACCATTTCCTTGCTTAAAAACACCGCATCCGTAAATGCGACCACTGATTTTTCCATTTTCGTTCTTTCCTCTGGAGAAAGTTCCGTCGGACGCAATTTGAAATTAATACACAACTCCTCCAATTTTTTACTGGCCAGCGCGGTATATCCAACAAGAACTTCATTGGAATCGCTAAATGAGTAAATGGAAGGAATAGGAATCCCTTCATTTTTCATTCCGGGCATTTTTAAATCAACCGCTTTTTCATTATTGTTGATTTTCGAAACAATCGTATCTCCATCCCCAAGATCATAACCGTAAACATTCGCCATTGTGCTGTTCCTTTCTTAAATGCTAGTTTTTCATATTTTCACAATCCGCTTCGGGTTTGATAAGCTCTCCCTGAAGAGAGACCCATTCCCCATATTTAATGCAGGGAATGAGCTGGTTTTCAGTCACCGCGGAAGTATGGCAGACAAAAAATTCCAACGTTTCATGTTCCATCGAGAGATCCGGCCAAATAACCTGGTAATTTCGTCCCCTCAGGAATCGCTCTATCGATCGGCACTCTTCCTGACATTCCGGAATATCCAAACCGCGCAGGTTTCCAAGAGTCCTTTGCATGCAGATCAGAACACTGTCTTCCAACTCTAATGAAGGTTCCTGTTCTTCTTTTTCCGGCTCTGGATTAAATTCAGCAAGAATAATATCCACACTCTCCATACCCAAACGAAGCGCCTCCAGCCAATTGTCAATATCGTTGACCCGCGGCAGCATTTTGTCTTCATTTTTGCGCAGAAAATTATCAATTTCCCTCTGGAGCCGTTCATTATTAACTTCCCGGCAACCAGAACGCGCCAGGAAAGACTCCATAAATCTTACGAAAGTGCGCCTGGATTCATTCGCGCATTCGATCGCGCCATGACACAACTCAAGATAGTCATCCTCCGTAACACGAAAAATTTCAACGGATAAAATCAGTCCCTTCACATGAGTAAAGAGCAAATCTGACAACTGATTGGCAACTCTTAACTGTTTTTGAGTCAAATTTTCTCCATAGTCATTTCCCGAAGAATAAACAGAGCGAAAAATGGATTCAATAAAATTGTTAATCTTTTCCCATTTAATTGGTTCATTCATCAAATCCTGCTTATATTTGTTGGCAGTATCCAGAAATACCGCGGACAATTGGGGGTATCCTAAAGTGTGCTTCTCCATAAAATTTCCTTTCAAAACAAAGCTGTTTGTAAATCTCATCAGCAAATTATCATCTGTTCCGATAACGAAACCTTTTGCTTCTATCAATATATGGAAAATCACGATTTATTCCTGGTAAAAAATTTTGCAAAAAATTTTCAATTACCAATTACCATAAACAGATAAAATTTTCGCCGGAAAAAGCTCCGCTTCAAAACGGCCCCTTGCCTCCAGCCTTTAATATGGGAAAAATAGGATATTTTTTACAGTTTTTCCGTTTGTATCGCATCCAGTGAATTGTTTTTTACAGAAAATACGGATTGTTCCGGAGAGGGCTTGAAGTTTGGATTGACATAATTCCGATGATAAAAGCGATTAGAAGAAAGATGATGATTTATTCTTAGGAATGAATTGTCTGAATGAAATAAAAAGCGGTGTTTTTTTGAGAAAACTCAGATTTATTCGCCGCGCAGTGCACGGTAGAAAAACTGGAGGAAAACAGGATGCGACGTGTATTTGGTTTTGGAGCGCTTTTGCTCGCGGTTGCCATGTCTCCAATGACGGTACTTGGCGACAATCAGGAAATGGCAGAACAGATTGCCGGCGTTCTGGAAGAGAACAACCTGATCGATGGCTGCGAAATTGGCCTTAAGTATCAGGACGAAACGGTCTGGCTCACGGGCATCGTGGACAGTGCCGAAAAGATTTCGGCGATCCAGTCTGAAATTGAAAAGCTGGGAGTCAACAAAGTGGTCAACCAGCTGGAAGTTGAGAAAGAAGCGATTGAAGACGCTTCGATTCAGCAGGTTGCCGGTTATCAGCGTAATGTCTCGCGCCGTCCAGCGCAGCTTCCCGACCTTAATGAAGAACAAATCATCAGCGACGAAGTGATTGCCGTCAATGGCGTTCCGGTGAATCAGAAAAGTTCCCAGCCGACTCCGGCAGTAACTTCAGCCCCGTCTGTGGTTGACAATTCTTCTTCCGTGGTTTCTGATGATGTCGTGATTCAGAAAGCCTCCATGCAGAGTGCCAAACCGCGTCCGATTCAGGCGAACTACGGCGTCACGGTAAAACCAGTCGCTTACGGCACGACGAGCGTCACAGCCGCTAACGGCACTCCGCTGGCGATGAATTCTCAGGCCTACTCCATGCCGGCTAATGGCGGCGCCGCGATGCGATACGACGAACCGTACATGCCGCGCAAAGCCTGGCCGTCCTACGCTTCTTATCCGAATACGGCAGCGGTTCAGTATCCGCTTCGCCACGGTGCCGGAGCATGGCCGTACATTGGCCCGTATTATCCCTATCCGCAGGTTCCGGACGCATGGCGCAAAGTCACGCTGGAATGGCATGACGGTTACTGGCACCTCGATTTTGACGACGGCACGACCAAAGGTCCGTTCAGCGGTCTCTTCCGCAGAAAGCCGTAAAAGATAAAATTCAGATAAAACGGAAATCATTTCAGGATGGTTTCCGTTTTTTATTTTTTCTCGCCTCCGCGCGTAAAGGAAAGAACGTGCTTTTTTACGGTTCAACCGGTAACACCGTATCGATTTTTCGCCGCAGAAACCCAAAGGAAAATTCACCAATAGGGCACACGATAAATTCAAAAAGACGCGAGAGCCGCAAAAGCCTTTCGTCTGTTTTCGTGTTTTCAGCGGTAGAAATCGCGTCGCGAATTGGTACGCGGTTTCCGGATGAACCAAAAAATTTTAGAAAATTTCAGAAATTTTGCGAGAAATCAGGTAGGTGGTCCTTGAAATATTTTTATTTTGTGGCATAATTCTGCATAGTTGATGTGAATGAGATTTATCTCATTTTGAATCATCGGCGGGGCATGGCGCAGTCTGGCTAGCGCGTTTGACTGGGGGTCAAAAGGTCGCAGGTTCAAGTCCTGTTGCCCCGACTCAAAAAGGTTTGCGGTAAACGTAAACCTTTTTTTATTTCTTGTTATGGAAGTTTTTTCCTCTTGCGCGATTTCTTAAAATTTGGTATGCTTCAGCAGATAAAAAAATTTTTTGCGCAGAGAGTTTTTCTGGAGAAAAAAAATGAATCTTCCTTCACGTGTTGGGATTGGACACGATACGCACCGCTTAATCCCTGGTAACGGCATTCGTCTTGGCGGAATCTTTATCCCGCACGACAAATCTCTTCAGGGACACAGTGACGCGGACGTTTTACTTCACGCAGTCACGGATGCTCTTTTAGGCGCGGCAGCCTTAGGAGACATTGGGGATCTGTTTCCGGATACTGATGAGGAAAATCGGGGGCGTTCCTCGGTCGAAATGCTCCGATTGGCCTGGAAAAAAGTTCAGCGTGCCGGTTGGAAACTGCAGAATCTGGACTGCATCGTGTTCGCGCAGCGTCCGAAACTTGGAAATTTCAAACAGGAAATTGCCCGAAATATCGCGAATACGCTGGAAATCACGCCGCAGCAGGTAAATGTCAAAGCCAAAACCGGAGAAGGCGTGGGGCTGGTTGGTGAAGAAATCGTTATTCAGGCCCAATGCGCGGCTTTACTGGTTTCAAGTCAGTCCGTTTCTGACAGTAAAACGAAAGCAATGGCGGCCTCTCGACCGGTTGTTCAGCCCACTCCAAACGTATCGCCCGCCATCACGACCACAAAGGCTCTCCATCTGCCAAGAAAAGAGGAACGGAGCCTTCGAAATGAAACTCGAAAAGCGGAATCGTTTTTTGAGATCGAGAAATAGTATTAAATAAAATTTCCCAAAGAACTTTTTCAGACATCTGATATTCCTGAAAAGTTCTTTGGGAGAATGACTGGATTTTGAGACCCAATATTCATTTTTTCGGCAGGTGTTTTTCAATCATCTCCACGGTCGCGTTACCCATGATTTCGCTGCCCGCTGCGGAATAATGACATTTATCTTTACCAACAAGAGTTTCGTAATTCGGAGCCAGAAGCGCGTAAAAATCGTTAATGAGAACACCGTTTTTCCGCATCAGCTCTTCTGCCGCGGCATTCATTTCCTCGACTTTTCCAATCAGATCTTCCTCATTCGTACACGGTGTCGTGTTGGCGAAAATCAGAACGGCTCCGGTCCGCTTCATTCTGTCGATGAGTTTCTGAAGATTTGAGAGATACTCCTCAAGAGAACGCCGACGGTCATGGAGACCAAAATTAAACTGAATAACGTCCCATTTTCCCTCTCCAAGCCAATCATCCATCCCATTCAATCCCGAAACAGTGGGGCCGCAATTGCACGGCGGACGATGAACATTCGCTTTCCCTTCGAGAGCTTTCCGAACCTGCATCGTGTACCCGAGTGAAATGGAATCACCAATGACCATAACCCGCGGAAGCGCGGGATCATCTTTAAGCATTCCCCAAATACCGGGGTTTTCCGGAGTATAGGCCCCGGAAAGACGCGGTCGGAGATACCAAAGCAAACCATGATAACCCTCATATTTAATATGGAGCTGCTCCCACTTCCGCTGATCCTCCGGAAGTGACTCAACCAGTTTCATGTACTCGATCCACTCTTTTCTCGTAATTCTTTGCGGAGTTGGACAAGGTTGATATTTTTCGGTCTCTTTATTAAGATCCTCCACCGCTTTCCGAATTGTCTCAGCGGATTTCGCGGCAAGTACTTTCTGCCCCTCCCCATTAAAATGAACCCGGTCATTCGTCTGAAGTTCATCAAGACGATCTTTCACCTCAAGATCAATCGGATCTATTTGAATTCCATTTTCCGCCATGACTTTTTCCGCGATTTCATTAAACCGCTGATAAAGTTCAAGCGCGTTTTCCTTATCGCGGCACGGAGTCGTCCTCGCGAAAATCAAAACTGCCCCCTGCTTTTTCAAAAGTGTCACCAGCTCACGCAGATTCTTTTCATATTCTTCCGCGCCATGGCCTCGATCGTGGATTCCGGCGTTAAAGTAAATAATGTCCCAACGCTTTGTCTCTTTTCGGACAGTTTCCGGTTGCCAATCATTAAATTTCTTAATAATATTTCCGGCACTTCCACAGTTTGCCGGCGCGCGATGAACGTTCGCGATCCCTTCAAGCTCCTGACGAATGAAACTGGTACAGCTCCTCGAAATGGAGTCGCCAATAAGCAAAACACGCGGAAGTTTGGGATCATCCTCAATAAATCCCCAGTCTCCAGGATTTTCCAGGGAATAGTGCCCCTTGATTCGCCCTTTAAGATAAATCGGAAAATAAAAACCGGCTCCCAGATTTTTCTGAAGCAGTTCTTCCCAATCTTTCTGCTCCGCTGGAAGCGTCTCAAACCACTCCGAGTATTTTTTCCACTCCTCCAGCATCACGTTTCCGGCAAATTCAGGCACCGTATCCGAAACAGCCTGGACGTCATTTGAGATCGTCGGTGCGGAATTCACGGCTTGAACGCCATTTGCTGAAACATCTCCCAAAGACAGAAAAAATGACAGGAACAAAACCGCAAAAACGACATGGAAGAATAAAATCAATCTCATATTTTTTCCTCGATAAAAGGCGGGATAAAAGGCAATTCGCAAATTGAAAAAACTTGCGCGATGTCAAAAATGAACTCACGCGCGGTTTTGAACGACAAAAAACAGATAAAGGACCTTCCCGAACCTGCTTTTTCGTGCGAAAAGGGTGCTTTTAAATTTTTCAAGGGAGATCGGACAGCCCGCGTATTCAGAAATACGCGGGACACTACTTTACGCAGTCAAAAAACAAAATTATCCGTTTTCTGGAAATTAAGTTTTGAGAAATTCCCTTTAAATCAGCGTTTTTTTCTGTTTTTACTTTTTTTCGGTTTCGACGGCGCTCTCCCTTCCCATTTCGTCTCCGCCGGAAGTGTCGTCTGAACGACCGCGGAACCGTTGGAAACCGTCGTGGAAATCATGGAGGTTCCCGGCGGCACCGGTAATTCCATCGAATACGGTTCGTCCAAATCATCAGAAAAATCAATCTCTGAGACGATTGTTCTCTTTTTAGCAGGTAAAACTCCCGCCATCAAATGCGCCATCCAGGCAGTCATCTCAAATTCCAGCAAAATTATGCGTAAAGCCGCGGTTATCGGAGCGGCAAGAAGCATTCCGGCCGGTCCCCAAACGACCCCCCAAAGCCCAAGAGCGAGAAGAATCGTAACGGGATGAAGATTCAACCCCTGCCCCTGAAGTTTCGGCTCCAGCAAATTTCCGAAAAACTGCTGAGTGAGAGTCGGAAGAACCATCGCGAGAATTAACGTCGTGTGACTTACTTCTGTCGTGAGAAGAATAATTGGAATCGGCAAAATTGTCGCGATGATCGAACCAATCGATGGAATAAAATTTAGGACAAACGCGATCAAACCATAAAGAAACGCCAAAGGAACACCAAGAAAACAGAAAATGAGATAAACGACGATCCCCGTGGCTAATGAAATAAAACATTTAATATTCAAATATTTTTGAATACTGCGTTCCATTTCAGAATAAATCTCATTTTTGGCCCTCACCCTCGGGTCATGCCCCATCAGAATAAACAGACAAAACAAAAAAACCAGCATTCCGCTTGAGATAAGATTCTGGCAGGTTTTCAGCCCCTGTTCGAGTAAAGTCGGAATCTCCTGACGAATCGTTGAGACAATATGCTTCGCGCTAACGTACTGATCCACGCCAATTTGAGCCATTCCGCGATCCAGCATCTCTTCCAGCGCCTCCGCTGTCGAAGTTTCCGAGGCGAGCGTCACGTCCTGAATCGCCTTGGAAATAGAGTTCACCGCGAATCTCCCCATGATAAAAAACAGAACGAAAAGCAGCATAATGAATAAAAGAGACGAAATGAGTCCCACCCAGCGCGGTGCTTTCCATTTCACGACAATCAAATTATTGATCGGAGAAACCATTGCGCAAAGGAAAATCGAGAAGACGAAAGGAATCATGAAACTGCGCGTAAAGTACATCGCGAAAGAGAAGGCGACGAACGCGAGCAAAAGAACTCCCCCGGTCAAGAGCCAAAGCTGCTCTTCACGCAAAGGAGAACGCACGGAGTAGTCTTTTTGAGGTTGAGTCATTTTGAGTTCCAATAAATAAAAAAGAAAAAAGTAAATTCACCCAAAGCGAAAACTTTCATTTTTCCGCTTCAATCACCAGCGCAAGGTAACTGCGCGGCTCAATATCGGTCAAACGCAGGAATTCGGAAAGAGCCAGAAGACGACCGCGAACCGCTGGAATCTCGGATTTATCCCTGGCAATGAATTCCAGCTCCGCGTACGTACCAAGCCCCGCGATCTGATCAAAAGAGATCTCAACGCGACAACCTTCCCATTCCCAGTATGCTTTCGACCGAACTTTACGCACGTCGTGAACCGCGCTGAATCCAAGAAGCTCCAAAAGCTCCTTCCACGAAAAATAAGAAGACGTTTCATCCAAAGTATCAAGAAGCCCCCAAAGGTCCCGCGGCGAGGATACGCCGGAAAAAGATGATTCGTTTGAATCACACGGCGGGCAAACTCCTCGAAACTCCGCAGATGAGAAGTCAGCAGACACGTCCGGAAAAATGGAAACACCTGGAAATCGTTCAGGAGGAAGCTGCGCGGCAATACTTAAAGGAAGTTCAAGTTCCTTACGGATTTTGGCTGCCGAATCAAGTTTGGGACCTTTGAACGTAACCAAAACCTCCGCCTCTGCCCGCTCCGGCAATACTCCGCTTTCTGACCCCAAAAAAGTCAGATGACGACGAATACGAAGAGCCTCATCCGTTTGGACAAAATCCCGGC
Source organism: Thermoguttaceae bacterium (assembly GCA_017408405.1). Taxonomy (GTDB): domain Bacteria; phylum Planctomycetota; class Planctomycetia; order Pirellulales; family Thermoguttaceae; genus RGIG3701. The sequence goes on along the minus strand of JAFQUP010000050.1, from coordinate 29,978 downwards.
TTGGATGCTGAAAATACGTATCAATCTCAACCACCTTCTTTTCCCAGTGAAGTCCCATGAAGGAAAGGGTTTCCAGAAAATTTCCGGGATCTGCCAGACGAAATTTTTGTTCAACTTCAAACATATTTTTGGGAATATTTAATTAATTGCGAAGCGGGAATTGAAATTTTTCGCGATCTTTCCAAATTTCTCCCGCACACTCTCTTTTCCAAATGAAAACCGTCTGAAATAACAAACGGCAAAAAAACGGGAAAAGCCTGTTTTACCTTTTCCCATCTTAACGTCTCACTCTTTCCAGACTTTCGCTTCAACGCCAAGCATTTCCGCAATAACCGAATCCACGCGGTTTCCCCACAAAATGTATCCGTCTCGAGTCGGATGAACGAGATCTTTCATGAGCGCGCGGGGAATATTGCCGTTTTCATCAAGCCATATTTCATTAATATCAAGAAGCTGAACGTTTTCATAGTTCCTGAAAATATCCGGAAGAAGCTCATTCGCGGCTTTCGCGTTGGCTCGGCAAACATGATCAGGCCCCTGCGCCATGAAAATATTAAGAACGAGAATCTTAATTTCCGGATAAAGACTCTGAAGTTTGTCCACGCACGCCTTAATGCCAAGCGCGACATTTTCAGAACAGTTTGGCCAGGACCTCCACAGACTGTTAATTCCAATCAGCAGAACAGCTGCCTTTGGCTGAATCTTGTCCATCGGAGCATTTTCAAGACGCCAAAGAACGTGCTGGGTCTGGTCACCGCCAAAGCCCATATTCACAAAATTTCGATCTCCATGGAAAAACTCCTGAATATCCTTCCCTGCTCCGTCCCAGCCATGAGTAATGGAATCGCCAATCAAAAGCAAATCCACATTCCCCTGGGAAATTCGGGCACAGTTGGCTTCATGACGCGCTTTCCACCACGCCATATCCAGTTTATGCGCCGGAACCAATGTGCGCGGTAGATTTTCCACGGCAGGTGACTCGGCGGAAAAAACGCTGGGAGACGCAAGGTAAAGACTCATCGACAGCGTGAATACCACCGCGAAAAGACGAATAATGCTAAAATATTTCATTTATGTTCTTCTCCTTACTAAAGGCGGGAAGGGAATCCATGAAATGGCTCCATGACTATTCAAAAAACAAACCAAATCTCAAAAATTCCATGAAAACCAATGCCTCACGCAAACTTAAACCATATCACGATCTGGACTTTAAACATTTTTCTTGCCGGAACAATTGAGATTATTTTAATATAGCACGTTTTAACCAGAAAAAAAAGGTGGACCTCCCTACTTTTTCAGAGAAATTGAAAAATTTAATAGGAATTTAACAAAATGAAGCTCTGAATAAATTTTAACGAAAAAAACACTTAAAACAATCACCAAAGCGTAACATCCGACAAGACCGTCAAACTTTAAAATAGACAAATTGGAAAATTACACAAAACCGGATAATTTGCTATAAAACGGTTTCATCACCGCCGATGAAATAAGTAATCCGATAGGATTTTTGTGTCTGGACATCTCAGACAAACAGGAAATAAAATAATCGTTCAAGATAAAAAATTTGTGAAGAGGGACGTTCCCATGAGAAAAAAATCTTTCAGAATTTTTTCCGGAATGGCGATTGCTCTGTGCAGTGCGGCCATGCTTTCAGCTGCGGAAAAAAATGTACCGATGGAAGCATTGGATGAATTTGAATTAACACTTGACATTCCGGAAGAAGCTGTGGAAGCCCCGGCACTTTCGGACACCGCTGAAATTGCGGAAGCGGAAGAAGTTGAGACTAAAGAGGACGCGGTCGAAGAAATTCTTCCGCCTCCATCTCTTGATCTGCCCGTAACTGATGCGCTGTCCGCTGAGGAAGCAGCTGCTCCGGCGGAAGACGACCTGGCAGAAATGGAACCCGTCGAAGAAGCTGAAGCTGAGGAATTACTCCTCCTGGATGATGTCGTGATGGAAGAAGCCGCTCCGGTTGAAGAAGCCGAAATTGAAACAATTCTTCCTGAAGCTGATTCTGATTCAGAAGAGATTCTGGAAATTGCTCAGGCCGACACTGAAATCGTTGACGCGGAAGCTGCTCCGGCCGCGGAACCTGCTCCGACCCCAATCGCGGAAGCTGCTCCGGTCGCGGAACCTGCTCCGACCCCAATCGCGAAAGCCGCTCCGGCCGCGGAACCTGCTCCGACCCCAATCGCGAAAGCCGCTCCGGCCGCGGAACCTGCTCCGACTCCAATCGTGAAATCCGCTCCGGTGGAATCCGTTGTCTCTGATCAGCCAATCCCGGCAAACGCCGTGGTTCAGGCTCCGCAAGTCCCGTTGGTGGAATCTCGCGGAATGGTCGCTGGAACCGTCGCCGGCAACTGCAGAAACTGCCAGAATGGCGGAGGATATGTCGTCCCGAATCCCGGCCCTGGCAAAAAAGCAATTATTTATGGCGTTCAGCGCAACGGCGTTCATGCCTATCCGCGCCGCGAATGCCCCGGCGGAAATTGTTATGGCTGCGGCCCGATGCCCTACCCGTACTATACTCTGCGCGGCCCGCGTGACTTCGACGATCCAAATCCGCGTCCGATTGGCCCGTGAACTATGCTGAATACCTTCCAGGCGGAGTCTTCAATTCAAACTCTAAAGAAATCCAGATCTTTACTGATTTTATCGGATTTTCCTGACTGGAAATGAACGAAAGCGCGGCGTTTGGTGTCTTTCACTCAAACGCCGTCTTTCATTTCAGTATGAATCCTACCCCAAGAAAGCTTCTTGAACATTAGCATTCAAACAAAAAATTTTATTTAGAATACTTTTCGGGAACTTTTATTAAACCGGAATTAAAGCCGCGTCAGACACGAGTGACGCAGACCGTTCTTTTTTAACAGATTGTCCCGAAACCCAAAAGCCGAAAGATTTAAGGCAAGCAAATGAAGCAAGAATCCCAAGGGCTTAATTTTACTGAAAAAATGCGCCTCATCTGCGCGGACATGACCCAAAAGATCGCGGCTCTCCAGCATATTCAAATGGAACGGGTCGCGGTGGGATTCTGTCAGACTCGAAGCTCAAGTAAATACGGACATTACGCCTCATTAACCCCGCTTCGATTTGAAAATGGAGCATTAACGACACACCGGAACGGAAGGGAGTACACTTTGCAGAGAATTCTGGACCCGAACGGAAAAGAATATCTTTATCTTCTGAATTTTTATGTTCCGCGTTTCCTCAATTCTGATTTTCGTGAGAAACTCATTACCATCGTTCATGAACTCCTTCACATTAGCGAAAAATTTGACGGTGACATTCGAAGATTTGAAGGACGCTGTTACGCTCATTCCGGTTCACAAAAAAATTACGACGCGTACGCTGAACGTCTCGCGTCACTGTGGCTGGCAAAAGATCCGCCTCTTGAACTCTATGAATTTTTACGTTTTCATTTCGATGAATTACGAACACGTTACGGAGATATTTACGGTCGAAAATACTCCATTCCCAAACTAATCCGAATTTCTGAAAACCATTAAAAGAAAGACTCAAACAAGCGAAACGGTTTTAAATTTGAAAAATTTCATGAATAAAGTTCTTTTGCACTTGACTTTTTTCCTAAAAATGGTATAGTTAAGAAAAGATAATAATTATTTTAGGCACTAAGGCTCAAAGTGTGTTCTGTTTTTGGAGAATCAAAATGAATAAAGCCACATTTGATGAAGACAGTTTTATGAAAATTTTTGGAATTGCAGACAAAATCCGTCAGACAGTTCTTCATACTTCGACCTCCAAAAAGAATATCGCTCTTTTTGAATCCATGACTCATCGGCAACATAAAGCAATGCTGGCAGTTTTACTTCTCATGGAAGAAAATCCCGAAGGAACGAATTTAAAAACCCTGGCGGAAAGAATGAGCATGACGGTCCCGGCAACCTCCGTCCTCGTCGAATCAATGGTCCAGAATAATATTTTCCTGCGGGTCACCAGCCCAAGAGATCGACGTGCCGTTTGCATTAAACTTTCTGATTTTGGAATGAGTAATATCGAGAATATGCGCAAAAGAATGAACGATTACGTTCGGAATCTTTATCTTGACCTTACGGATGAGGATAAAGCGGCATTCTGCAAAGTGATCAATCAGCTTCACGAAAAACTTTTTCCAAATCCCAATCACATTTAGCCGCTTTAACTGAAACAGATTCATTGCGGTAATTATTTTCCGAACGGAAACCGCTTTCATGCCGATTCACCCCGGAATTTTCACTGCCGCGCGCTCCACCCCTCCCGCGGCGGATTACTCTCTGAAATTCGCCATTCCATCCATCCGAATCAAATGACCTGTTACGGTTTCTCGGCAGGTGCCGCCAAGTGACTCAAGGCCTGAAGCAGCGCGTTCAAGTGAACGAGTCTGGGACCAAATCGATCAACAAAATCGTTAAACATAAACTCGCTATACCCCCAATCCTCTCCGCTTTCTACTGAATTCTCAACCATTCTGGTAAAATATTCCGTCTGCATTTCAGACATTTTGTCGAGGAGTTCCCGACAATTTCGGGAAAGTTCCGGGTGCGCGTTTCTCCAGGCCTGAAGATCTCGCATTCTCTGACGCTGCGCCGCGGTCTGGATATTGATGAGCTGAACAAGAAGCTCGTTCTGTTTTTTTTGCTGAGCCAAAAGTTCACGTAAGACGGTAACCAATTCAGTATGCTTCTGCTCTTCACGAAAATTCTGATCCACTTTCGCAGGCGCGACGATACTTGAAACATCAATCTGACTGAACATGGCATCCTGCGATGAATTCTGCATTTTTCTTCTCCAAAAATTTCAGTATCAGGAACTCCTCTGTTTTTCTACCAATTATATTTGGATATGGCAAAATATCAAGGGTATCGCGCTCAGATTTCGCAAAAAAATACCAATTTGAGAGGAAAATATTTTCATTAACCTTTTTTTCTACCCGTTTTTGATTTTGAAAAAGTCTTTGATGAAACGCTCTCTTTTTCTTCTCGAGAAGGCATAAAAATGGAAGGCGGCAAATTATCCTCATCCATGAATTCAGTCGCGACACGAATCAGTTCCGCGAATGAATGGACTCCGAATGTTTCCATCAGTCTTGCCCTCCGGCTTTCAACAGTTCTCGCTGAAAGAGAAAGTTTTTCCGAAATATCGCGATTGGAATCCCCTGAATAGAGTAACCGCAAAACATTTTTCATACCCTCATCAAGAGATTCCCACTTCTGACGAAGCAAAAAACTGAAAACCATCCGTTCTCCCTGCGTTTGACTCCAGCGAAAAGCGCTCCGAACTATTTTCTGAAGCTCTTTCTCCTCAGTTTGAAGTGAAAGGTAATCAAAAACCGGTTCTTTAAGCCATATTTTAGTCTTTTCCGAAGTCACCTTCTTGTCCATGACCAGAATGGCATGAGAAAATCCGGCATTTCGAATCTGAGGAAGAAAAAACGACAAATCACTGGGAGAATAGTCCATGCCGGAAAGGGCAATGCAGCCGTTTCCGCGAATGCAGGCGCTCAAAAGTGCATTCAGGGAGCAGCTGCCGATGATCGGATACCCCAACGGTTCAAAAACGCAGCGAAACGCGTGAAGGTTTTCGGATTCGGTCAAAAGGTAAATATTCATGGAAAGTTTTGAAAAAATCTTAAAAATATGAGGAGTCGCTCTTCTCAAACTTTGAAAAATATCGTAATCTATTATAGTCGGAAATTCTATTTTGAATAGAGCGGGTGAAAAAAATTTTTTCAGATCGTCTGAAATTTTATTTCGATTTTTTTCCAATCATTTAAAATAGAAATAACTCAGAAAATAAACTGCCCTCTTAAAAGACTTTTTAATCGGAAGTCACTTGGGCGGAAACCAATTGAATAAAATCCGTAATCAGAAAACAAATTTCAGCAAAAATTTGCTTTCAATACCGTTTCCTTCAAAAAATTTTAACTTTAATAAAACCGCTTTGGAAGAGGAAAAGTATTTATGAACAAAGAAAAAAACAAAAAGATCTCGGAATTTTACGATGAAAATCTTTCAGAATTCAAAATTGTCAGCGAGGCAAATTTCCTCAAAAAATATTTTTTAAATAGTTTCGGAATTGGCCTTTGGATTCTTTTTTTATTTTTTGGATTATGTCTATTTGAAAACACGATGTCAGTTCCCTCCGCGGCCAACGCCGGAGAAATGGTTTCCGACACCGTTGAAGAAATTACGGACCTTAATCTGGAAGACCTTGAGCTGAATGTTGAGGAATCGGAGCCTGAGGTTTCTGAATCAGGTAAAGCTGAAGATTCAAAAACACAGGAAAAAACTCAATCCATCATCTCTGAACAAAAGGCGGATCCTTCCCAACCTGCCGAGACTTCAGCCGCTCAAAATTCAACCGAACCAGGCAAAATTCACCAGGATTCCCCCAAAACAGCAATTAAGAAAAAGGCAATGCCCCAAACAGTCGCTCCTTTGACGGAAGTATTGCCGGCAGATGCCGCGATCATCATCCGCATTTCATCGGTACGCGAATTCAATGAAAAAATTGAAAAATTGACTGAGACGAATTTTCTTAAGCTCCTAAAGACACTGGGAAAAGGTGAGTACGCGAAACAGCTTGAACCTGATCTTCCCGCCGGCGTAGCTCTTTTTTCCGTTCAAAATACTTTTCAGTGGACAGTGGCAGTCCCAATAAAACGATATCGAAAATTCATTGAGCTGCTCGGGGTAAAAGTAAACGAAATGCCGGCAATCATTCCAGACGGCACTATTTCTATCATTTCGGAAAAACTGGCCGTAATGCCTTTCCGAGGATACGCGCTTTTGGCCGCTAATCCACTTTTTCTCGATAAAGTCCAAAAAAGCGAAAAATTTGGAACTTCTTCCCGTTTCACCCCATGCGCGGTCAAAAATCCCGTCATGAGTCTTGAAGTGACGGAAAAGTTCATTAATTTTCTCGTCCGTCGCGGAAAAATCGGCATGGAAGAGTTTGCTCCTGTCTTCACGCCTGAAATGAAAGAACTTCAGGATGGAAACAATCAGCTTGAACTGGCGGAAAAAATCTTTGAACGAATCAATGAATCTATCGCGAACCTGAACGAAAACGTTTCCAGCGCGCGTCTTGATTTCACGATCTCTGAAAACGAGATGATCGTCAGCGGTTCCTATCTTCCCAAAGCTGGAAGTCGGCTTGAAGCATTAATTCATGATCCCTATCAGCCAAAAATCTCGACTGTTCTTGATGGCGGTCAATTTTTGAAAGCGGCTCCGCTTTACCCCGCGTTCCTCGCGGGTCAGGCGGACATTTCCCCCGCCTCCGCGGCTAAACTTGAGATGCCATTCAATCGGATTCGTCACGTTGAATACTCGCTGATGACACCTCCTGAAGGCGGCCGCCTGGCAGAAGCATGGTGTTTTCTGCTCGAAGTTGACGATTCTCAGGCTTTTGTTCAGGAAATGCTTATCCCGCGCGCGGAAGCCGTTGGAGGTCAATATGGCGCCAATACTCTGGGAGAAATTGGAAGAGACATGCTTCAGGATATGGCTCTGCGCCGTCAAACCCGTCAACTCGGACGCGGACGGGAACCTCGCGCAAATCCCGATCTTGCCGCACAGCGTGGAGAAGCGATTGGAAGCTGGCTGGGAGGAATCATTGGAACCAGAACCGCCAGAAAAGAAGCAATGAAAGTTCAGGACTTCATGGGATACGATCTCTATTCTTCCGATTTGATTCAGTATACTCAAATGCTGAAACGAATCCGCGAGCAGGAAGAAGGAACGGCTCCGCCCGCTCATTTCGGACTCGGAACGCGCCCTGGCGAAATGCTCGGAACTCTCATCAGCGGATTCGTTAATGGAAACGCGAATCTTAATATGGAAGAAATGCTCCAGGGAAATTTGGCGGAATTTTCAACCGAAACTCCCGGTGAGCCGCCATTGATCGCGGCAAGAAATTTCATTCTGCTGCTTGGACCAAATCACCTTCTGATCGTACCGGGAAATGACATTATCCTCTACGAAGCCGTCATCCGCTGGCAGGCAGTACGCGATAAATACCTGCCGCCGGAACCACCAAAAACGGAAGAAGAACTCCTGAGAAGAGCTTCTATCCCTCCGTATCCATTCCAGGCTCAAATTTCTCCGGAAGACGTTCAAATGACGGAAGATCCCGCATGGCAAAGAAAGTGGGATTCAATCTGCCGTTCAATCGCCGCTCCGCAGAACCATAAACTGCGTTTCGCTTCCATCCTGAACACCGATGAAGCCAGACGCGCCCTGAATTTCGCCAGTCAGACCTACCAATTCAAAATACCTGAAAATGTTCATGACGCGATTCCGGAAAATTTACCTCCGATCTTCGCCGTCTACACGACTTCACCAAAATGTGGAAATTTCTTCCTGACCCTTCCGCACGAAATGAGTCGAAACCAATTTCAAAAATTATTTATTCAACTTCCCGCTTTATTGAGGAAATAAAATGGGATTCCTGAACTTTATTTTTCGGGGAAAAAAGCCTTTAGCTTTGGAGAATGAACCCGAATTTCCTCCTGAACTGCTTCGTCAGCGTCTCCCCCTAGGACCAAACTGCGAACGGCTCGCCTGCTGGTACCTTGAATCCAAGGGAATGAAATGTTTGGGCAAAAACGTGCGTTCCCGCGTAAAAAAAATGTGGGGACCTGTTTCCGGCGAACTGGATTTAGTCATGGAAATTCCGGATCCATCAAGAACTCTCGTTTTTGTGGAAGTTCGCTCACGCGCACGAAACTGGGATGAGTTTGGACTCCCCTCCCAATCCATTGGATACCGCAAGCAGCAAAGAGTCTGCCATGCGGCGCGCGGCTGGCTGCTGGAAAATCAGATTCCGGTAAATCGTCCCGTTCGTTTTGATGTGGTCTCTATCATTTGGGAAGAAAATCAACGTCCCAAACTATGGCATGCCCCAAACGCGTTTACCTGGAGTTAGATTGATTTTCACTTCCGGTTCACTCAAGGAACTTCCAAAGTGCCATTTCCGGAAAAACGGATATTTTTGGAAGATCCCTTCATTTTTCATTTTTTATTTTCAATTGCTTAAAGAGTATTCAAATGAAATTTGCCTACAGTTCGAACGCCTATCGGCAGTTTTCGATTGAACAGACCTGCCGCAGGATCGCCCAGGCGGGTTTTCAGGGAATGGAACTTCTCGCGGACGTTCCCCACGCCTGGCCGGTCAGCCTCTTACCTGAGCAAAAAGAGCATATCAGAAAATGCCTTGATGAAAATCATCTGGAAATTTCAAATATTAACGCGTTCATGATGAATGCCACGGCAGATACGCGGCAGACTTTCTGGTATCCCTCGTGGATCGAACCGTACGCACCGTATCGCGCACTGCGCAGGGAACATACCATACGATGTCTGGATTTGGCCGCGGAACTTGGCGCGAAAAATATCCAGACGGAACCGGGGGGACCTTTGCCGGAAGGAATGACCTGGAAAGAGGGAGCGGACATCTTTTACGAGGAATTCATGCCGTGTGTCGAGAGAGCTGAAAAGAATGAAGTGGGGCTTCTCATTGAGCCTGAACCGCTCTTGCTGATTGAAACATTTGAACAGTATCTGGAATTTATGGAACGAATTAATTCGCCCCAAGTTGGATTAAATTTCGATATTGGCCACGCGTTCTGTGTCGGGGACGATCCGGTCTCATGGATCCCCCAACTCGTTTCCCACACGCGCCACTACCATATTGAAGATATTTCAGCGGAACGAATCCATCACCACCTGATTCCGGGAGAAGGAGCTATTGATTTCGCTCCCATTCTCTCCGCAATTGAACGATCCGGATACTCGGGCTGGATAACGGTTGAGCTTTACCCCTACCTGGAAAATCCGGATGAGGCAGGCAAGAAAGCTCTGGAATTTTTGAGCAAAGCACTGGAACAGCGAACTCACTAAAACACGCTCCCGAAATTTTCAATTTCCCCTGACACAAATTTTCGAAAGGAGAATCATGAATCGACGAGATTTTTTACGCATGCTAGTCCTCGCTTCCGTAACTGCCGGAATGAAATTACCTTCAGCGTACGCAAAGGAAAATGTGCCTCTGAATCCGGATCTAGTCGCGATTTTCTCCGACACGCACATTCCAAATAATGATTCTTCTCAGCAGGTACGCCGTTTCAATCAATGCGTTCAAAAAATTTTGGCAATGAATCCGCGCCCCGCAAATCTACTGATTTACGGCGACATCGCGTACAGCGTGGGACGAACTGAGGATTATGCCAAATTTCGCGAACTGATCCGTCCAATCGAAATCGCCGGAATTCATTGGGAAGTGACGATGGGAAACCATGACCGAATCGAAAATTACCGTCAGATTTTTCCTGAACGTTTTCGCGAAAAGCCTTTCCTTGAAAATCGATCCATTCACATCGTGGAAACCCCGAAAGCGGATTTCATTCTTCTGGATTCATACCTGAAAAATGAAGTGCGCGGCGAAATTGATTCCGCACAGAAAGCCTGGCTGGCCGAAACAGTAAGAAAATACTCTGACAAACCTTTTTTTGTCGGGTGCCATCATCCTCTCCGTGAAACAAAGATTGAAGACATTCTTAAGTCCTCACCTTCTTTTGCCGCGTACGTTCACGGGCACAATCACTGGTGGACAAATACTGCGAAACAGGAAATCCCAACCCTTTGCTTCCCGTCCACAGGACATTGGGGCGACATGGGATTCGTCATGGTTCATCTGACTGAAAATGACGCGGCGTTCGTTCCGGATATTGACGCATACCTTTTCCCGACCTGGTCTAAAAAAACAGCCCCCGTCATTAATCTCGAAACATATTTAAAGATGCTGAACGAAACGACCGTAACGATCCCTTTCCCCAAAAGTGTTTGAGGAAATCCGCCTCCCTCAAGGAAATGTCTGATCATACCGCGGGAGAAAATTGATTAAAGACACTTCCTCAGTATTTTTTTATGAAAAAATCCGTTTGAAATTCCCAAACGTCAAGAACCGCGTAAATCGTTTTCGGAAGAAAGAATTAAGGGAGTTTTCTCTCATTTGCCAAATTTGGATTGAAGGGAAATCCCCCAAACTAAAATTCACTCCGAAAGAGCAGTTCGAAACTCCCAATTTGCCTCTTTGCTCAGAAAATTCATTGGGAGAACAGGGATTTGGAAAATCCGTAAAGTAATCCAAAACCATATTCTCCCAAAGATAAACTCAAAACTTCCCTTTTGCCTGAAGCGTTCTGGCCTGATCGGCGGAAATTACCTGCGGCCCTTCGCCAGCCGTTTTTTCGTAGAAACCATCGCCGCTCTTTTTATACTGCGTGAAACCATGATTCGCCAGGTTCTTCGGACTAAGCATATCCTTCTCGCTTTTCACTGAAGCAACCCGAATATTCAACATTTTCCGAACCGGATTACCGCATGTCGGACAGACAGTCAAATCCTCTTCGTTACGATACTGAAGCACCTCAAAAACATCCGGGCATAAATCACCCTTTTTTTCCGCGTGGCCGTATTTAATAAGCGGCATAATTTTTCCTTTCCTGCTGTCAAAACGTTAAGAAAACATTTTTGTCGACTCTCCACCGCTCATTTTGAGGCCTGAATAAGCCAAAAACTGCTTTCTTTTTTCTCAATTTTAATCGAAATCGCGTTTACGTCAAGAGATTTTCGGCAAAAATTTTACTTTTGTTGACATTTCTTGCCAAACTTCCCGCCGAAAACCCTCATTCTCTCCCTACCCTCCCCCTTTTGAAAACAGGCCAAATCTGGTATAATATGGAAAAATCGTTTTATTTTTAGAAGCAAATTGGAAAAAGATGAAAAATATCGCCCTTTTCGGAGCGACCGGAAGCATCGGCCGCAGCACACTGGATGTCGTGAAAACAATTGACGGTTTTCGTGTCCTTGCCATTTCCGGGCACAAAAACCTGAAGCTCCTCCATGAACAGTCCATGCTCTTTCGCCCTCGATGGGTCATCCTCACGGATGAAAACGCCGCGAAAGATTGGAACTTTGAATTGCCTGTCGGCTCTGAGCTTTGTGTCGGAATGAAGGCCCTGACTCAAATTGCCGCTGAATCGGACGTGGACATCGTAGTTTCCGCTATCGTTGGCCGTGCCGGTCTGGAAAGCACTATCGCGGCTGCGCAAGCGGGAAAAAGAATCGCGTTGGCGAATAAAGAAAGTTTAGTCGCAGGCGGAGCGCTCGTGAAACAAATCGCCAGTGAAACAGGAGCTGAAATCATTCCCGTAGACAGTGAACACAGTGCCATTTTCCAATCTCTTCAGGCAGGAAAAAGAAAAGAGCTGGAACGAGTCATTCTCACTGCCAGCGGCGGCCCATTTTTCCGTTTACCGGAAAAAGACCTGAAAAACGTTACCCTCGACCAGGCTCTAAAACATCCGACCTGGAATATGGGCGCAAAGGTAACACTCGATTCGGCTACGCTCATGAACAAAGCACTGGAAATCATCGAGGCCAAATGGCTTTTTGATTTGGACATGACACGCCGTGAACTGGAAGTAATGATTCATCCGCAATCCATCGTTCATTCCATGGTCGAATTTCACGATGGAGCCGTCATCGCGCAAATGAGTCCGCCGGATATGCGTCTTCCTATCCAAAACGCACTTACCTATCCGGAACGTGTCAGCGGCGGTCCAACCAAACGAACAAACTGGTCTATTGATCAGACACTTGAATTTTTCGCGCCGGACTACTCCAAATCAAAATTTGACGCATTGAAGCTGGGACTTGAAACCGCATCCCTGGCCGGGACTGCCGGAGTCGTCCTCAACGCGGCAAATGAAATGGCAGTCACTGCTTTCACTCGTGGAGAACTTCGATTTGACGAAATTGTTCCGCGTGTCCGAAAAACAGTCGAAGAACATGATTTCCGTCAGAATCCAACGCTGGAAGAACTCACCGCGCTGGACGAAAAAATCCGGAAGGATTTTCGATAAAATTTCCATCTATCAGGTATTCCTTAAAAATACCCGCGTTCAAAACATCAACAGGCTTCACCCCTTTCAATTTAAATCAAGGAAAAAATTATGGAGAATATGCTGATTTTGGCGGCTATGGACTTCGCCTTTTTCAAAGCGGTTTTCCTTTGCGCGCTGGCGCTGGGACTCATCATTTTCATTCATGAACTCGGACACTTTCTCGTCGCGAAAGCGTGCGGTGTCCGCTGCGACAAATTCTATATCGGATTTGACTTTTTCGGTCTGAAACTCCTTAAATTCAAATATGGAGAGACCGAATACGGAATCGGTGTTTTCCCATTGGGCGGTTACGTGAAAATGCTTGGCCAGGAAGACAATCCGGGCGAAACGCGCGAGCGAATCGCAAAAGCCGAAGCGGCACGAAAGATGCTTCAGCAGGATCGGGAATCTCTGCTCAAAGGGCTTAAGGCCTTGCCGCAAACGAATAATTCCGAAACTTCCGCCATTGAGGGACCTTTAACGGAAGATGAAATCGCCGCCGCGGAAAAACGCATTGACGAAGAAATTGAGGCCGCCAAAAACCTCATCAATGACCCGCGAAGTTACCAGGCAAAATCCGTTCCACAGCGTTTGGCCATTATCGTCGCCGGAGTAACCATGAACGTCATTTTGGCTTTCATTGCCGCGGTGGGGGCCTTCATGCTCGGTACCTTCAAAATCCCGTGCGAAATCGGCAGCGTTCATCCCGGCCAGGCTGCCTGGGAAGCCGGCCTCCAGGCGGACGACAGACTTATCCAAATCGAAAAAAATGAATTGACGTATTTTGACGACATCTCAAAAAATGTCATGCTCGGAAGCAACTTGGACAATGGAATTCAAATCCAGTTTGAAAGAAGCAACTCGCCTATCGCGTTGGCAGTAAAAGCTTTTCCTAAAAAATGCGCGCTTTCACCAATGCTGGGAGCAACCCAATCCGTTATTCCTGTTCTGGATGAACGTCCCGTAACTCCTGCCTCTCCCGCTTCCGCGACAGAACGTGAACTTTTGCCGGGTGACGTACTCATTGGAATTAATGATCGGCCAATTAAATCAAATCTGGATTACCAGAAGGCACTTTACGCGACTACAGGTGAAAACGTTACGTTTAAATTTCTCCGTCCCTCCAAAGAAGCTCAGGAAAAACGCCAGAATGCCTTAAGGGAACTGAAACTTGGCGATTACGCCGGAGCTGAAATGATTGAAGCGGAATATATTCAGAACGCAGAAGAATTCCAAGTGATGGCCGCTCCAATGAAAGCGAGAAATTTTGGTGTCGTCCTGACGATGGGACCTGTTCAAAGTATTCGCTCAAATCTCAGCGGACTGGAAAGTGCCGGGCGCGCGGGAATTCAGGTGGGCGATCTTATTGTCGGCTTTGAGATGACAATCGATGGAAAAACTCAAATGATTCGAAATCCGGATCCAATGAAGCTCCCCTTCATGGTCCAGACACAGGTAAGACACCTCGTGAATCAGGCCGCGGTAAAAAAACTGGATGATCCAGCCCCCGTAACCGCTGAAACGGCACCTCCCGCGGCAAACCAGGTTTCGAGCATTTCAGAAACTGCCGTTTCAGCTGAAAATACGATTCCAGCGGAAATCTCTCCCGCTACGGAATCTTCAGCCGTATCGCCTGTTCAATCTGCCAATCAGCCCTCAACTGAAAAGTCGTCAGGACTCCTGAAATTCGTAATTCTGAAAAAAGAAACCGGCAAAGAGGAAACCGTACTCGTTGATTTTTCGCAGGATGTCTTCAGTGCTGATCAATATCTTTTCGGCTGCGGTGAAGTTCTTCCTGAAATCGGCCTGACATACGAAATTAAGCCTGAAGTCGCTGCCGTTCTTCCTGGAACAGAAGCTGAAAAAGCAGGAATCAAGCCCGGATTCACGATGAAATCCATCGCCTTCGTCTATGAGGAACCAAGCGATTTGGAACTCTCCGAAAAAGAGAAAAAGATCGCGGAACAGTTCAGTAAAAAAATGACGCCCCATACCTTCCGCCAGGACATTGCGACCTGGTCCATGGTTTATCATAATTTCATGCTGATTTATCCTCTGCTCGGAACGAAAGCCGAAGTCATTTTTGAAGATCCTGAAACGAAAAAAACATTAAACGCCCAACTTCCGCTGGCAGAATACGAAGATACTTACGCGTATCACTCGGACCTCAACTTTGAGGCACGCCGTGTCTTCATTAAGGAAGGTTTCGGCAATGCCCTGCTCCTCGGCGGAAAAGAAACACTGAATTCATTAACGCTTGTTTATCAAATGCTCGGTAAACTTTTCTCCGGTCAGGTCTCCGTTAAGGGACTTGGCGGCCCCGTACTCATTGCCCAGGTCGCCTACTCCTCCGCCAAGGAAGGGATTTCCCGTCTCTTAATGTTCGTCTGCCTGATCAGCGCTAACCTGGCTGTTCTGAATCTTCTGCCGATCCCGGTGTTGGATGGCGGCCATGTCGTCTTCCTTCTCTGGGAAGGAATTACGGGGAAAGCTCCAAATGAAAATCTCGTCATCATCCTTTCGTACCTTGGACTCCTTTTATTCCTGGGGCTGACGATTTTCGTTCTCGGACTTGACCTCGGATTCATTCCGCGTTTTTAGTATTGAAAGCGTGAGGGAATTAATTCCGTATCGGGCGAATTGAAATTCCGCGTCTGCCGCGGTTTCTGCGAAAGGCGCGGATTCAATTTTGGACCTGCCTGAACCTGATTCAGCTAAAAATCAGACTTAAGGGAACTTCAAGAATTCAATTTCTCAAAAGAAGTTTTGGATTGATTCTTTAACTGTTAAAGTTGAATCGGTTTAATAAACTTTTTTCCTTTTAATTCCAATTTAAATACTTTACTTTCACCGAAAAAACTTCAAAATGAGATTTCCACTTTCGCTGACAACGAGCATGACTCGCCATATCCTTTCGCAAAACCTGCGCGGAGTAAAAAAATATCCGCTGGTTTTGATGCTTGAACCGCTTTTCAAATGCAATCTGCACTGTGCCGGCTGCGGAAGGATCCGTGAATACGCGAATCATCTCACGCAAATGCTTTCTGTCGAAGAATGTCTTGACTCAATGAACGAATGCGGCGCGCCCGTCGTGAGTATCTGCGGCGGTGAACCTCTGATTTACCCTGAAATCGGAGAGTTGGTTCAAAAAACTGTTTTTGAACAGAAACGTCATGTCTACCTCTGCACAAACGGGCTGTTACTCAAAAAACACATCGAGGAAGGAACCTTCAAACCGACGAGCCGTTTTTTCATCAACATTCATTTGGACGGCATGGAAAAAAACCACGATGCCTCCACTTGCCGTTCCGGAGTTTGGGCTGCCGCGATTGACGGTCTGAAAGCAGCCGTCGCGGCCGGTTTTCAGGTCTGCACAAACACGACACTTTATCGGGAATCTTCTGTTGATGAAATCGTTGAACTTTGCTCTCTTCTGGAATCGTTAGGTGTCTGCAGTATGCTTCTCGCTCCTGCCTATTCTTACGAAATGTTTGACGAATCCTCGAAAGATGCCATGTTCCTTAAAAAAGAAGAAACTCAGGCAAAATTTCGTGAACTGGAACGTCATCTAAAGGGAAAACGACTCGGAACGACTCCGCTTTATCTTGATTTTTTAACTGGAAGGCGTGAACTTCCATGCGCTGCCTGGGCAAATCCAACGCGAAATGTTTGCGGATGGAAAGGGCCATGCTATCTTTTGACCGACGCGCATTACGCAACCTACCGGGAGCTCATCGAAAAAACCGACTGGAATAGCCTGGGTCCAACCGGAACGGATTCACGGTGTGCCAATTGCATGATGCACTGCGGATTTGAACCAGGAGCCGTACTGGTCAGTACCAAAAATCCTATTCAGGGGTTAAGAACTCTCCTCTGGCAGTTGGGAATTTTTTAAAGAACCTTCCCAATACCGCTCACAAAAAACTTTTTTGACCAGAAAAAAGGTAATTCCTGAAAAGAATGAACTTTTCCAATTTTTTTGACGATTCTGAAAGAATCCGCTTTTTGGAAAATTTTTTGGGGGTTCAGGAAGCAAATTTACTTTTCAAAGGCATTTCGCATGGCTGAAAATGAATTAACTAAAGCCGCTATCGGCTTTTTAACGATCGTGGATAATTCAGCACACGGTTTGTTCGGAGGATATCTTATTTTGAATCCGGCTGGACGTCCCGTTGAATTTCACTGTACCGCGCCGGTGCGTCCGAATCGCGCCCAGGAAATTCTCTACGGTACGACTCTGAAACCTTATCTTTACGGAGAACAGATCGCGAGAACTCTGATTGAAAAATCCAAGATCCTGCCGAAAGTAGTCTGTTTTGACCAGTCTTGCGCGCTTTGTGTGCGGCCTTTAGTCTCGATTCCCGCTATTCTCGTGGAAAACGCGAATGGACGCGATGAAGTTCCAGAAAATCAGATTCTCTGGCACAAGAATCAGATCTTTTCCGCTTTGCCCGGTTATCCGGATGACATTCCGTCTGTTCGGAAAGTTCTGGAAGATTTAGTCATTGAATTTGATTTTATGGAACCTTTTGAGAGAATCCATAACGCGATTCTTGAAGCGCAAAAAGGAAATTAAAGTAAGCGGGTCTCCCCCAAAAGACAAAAGGAGGGGCAAAAAGAAAACCCTGCCTTTTCTAAATCAGAACGGCAATAAAGAAAAACGCGCGGCAGATTGCCTCACGGATTCGGTTTTACCGCGCAAAATGAAATCCAGCTGAAAAAACCTCAAATATCAATCAACCGGAGAAAGCTTGGAAATGATGGAAGAAATTCAGGTTTTAACACTTGATCTGCCGAAATTCCGTGTTTCGGAACTGGCACTTGGGTGGAACATCGCGATGAATCGGCCTCCAAAAGTGGAGATTCGAAATCTTTCTGCCTCCATGCGCCCGCCGCAAGCGTTAACCGTAAGAATCTCTCCGCCTAATATTTCCGTCAGCAGTTTCTATTTTGGGGATCCGGAAGAACTCTGCAAACCAAACGAAAAATCGAAAAAAAACTCAAAAGAGAATTTCCAAACTGAGAGCGATTCGAATTCAAACGACAGAAATTCTCTGGATGATACTTCATTTTCTGGTGAGGATTTCATTCCTCCGTGGGATGAAAACGCGCCGGGAAGCGCGGAAGACGACACTTTGGATTCCCCTTCTGTCCGATGTGACTGCGCGTTAACAGAACCCAGCGGAGAGGAGCTGCTTCCGGATGGAGCTTTACCCGAATCAATGGATCTCCCTGAACACGGAGATGAATCAGAAAACAGAGATGAAATGGGGGAATCAGAAGAAGAAAATGGAGAGAGTTCCCTCCTGCCGGAGGAAATGACTCATCTGGTACCTCCAAAAAATCTGATCAAACTTGAAGACCGCCTGCGTTACCTGCTTCAGCCGCCGCTTGAACTTCTCTGCACGGATAAAAATTTGGTTTTTCCGTTTGTGCCGTTTCATTACCAGTGGGAAGGAGTCTCTTTTCTCTATTCACGGGACGCAGCGATCCTGGCTGATGAAATGGGTTTGGGAAAAACGATGCAGGCAATCACGACTGTTCGACTTCTGTTAAGGAACGGCGACATCCGAAACGTACTTTTCGTTTGTCCCAAGCCGCTGGTAACGAACTGGAAACGTGAATTTGAAGTTTGGGCTCCAGAAATCCCCGTCCTCATCATCCAGGGGGATCGCGTCCGCCGAGAATGGCAGTGGGGTCTTCAGGACATTCCCGTTAAAATCGCCAACTATGAACTGCTCCATCGGGACAGGGAAATTTACGCTCCCAAAAACGGTATTCCGAAACATTTCGATCTGGTTGTCCTTGATGAATCGCAAAAAATCAAAAATGTCCGAAGCGCTACTTCGGTCGCCGCCAGAAATATCTCAAGAACTCGAAATTGGGCCATGACTGGTACCCCAATCGAAAATTCTCCGGATGATCTGGTTGGAATTTTCGAATTTCTTTCACCGGGATACCTTACCAGCGACATGAAACCTTCAGTAATGTCGCGCGCGGTTCAGGACTATATTTTGCGCCGAACCAAAGACCTCGTTCAAAAAGACATGCCGCCGCGGCTTTATCGGGATGCGGAACTCTTCATGACGCCGGAACAGCAGGAAACCTACTTCATGGCTGAATCTCAAGGGGCACTGCGTTTGACCGAAATGGGAGATTCCATCACGATTCAGCACGTTTTTGAGCTGGTTTTGCGTCTGAAGCAAATCTGCAATTTTGACCCGTGCACTGGTGACAGCCCAAAACTCCAACGTCTTGAAGCGGATTTGGAAGAAATTGCCGCCAGCGGGCGAAAAGCAATTGTCTTCAGTCAATGGACTGAGACGATTTTCCGACTCAGCAAGCACCTTCAGCGTTTTGGCGCGCTGGAGTATCACGGAAAAATTTCACCTGCCGCTCGTGACGCGGTCATTCAAAAATTCAAAGAGTCACCAGATCATCACGTCCTTTTGATGAGTTACGCAACGGGAGCGGTTGGATTGAATCTTCAGTTCTGCAATTACGTTTTTCTCTTTGACCGATGGTGGAATCCGGCCATTGAGGATCAGGCGATCAATCGCGCGCATCGGATCGGGGTGAAAGGAGCCGTAACGATCACTCGTTTCCTGATGCTCAATACGATCGAAGAACGAATCAACCGAATCCTTGAGGAAAAAAGGGCACTTTTTGAAACGATCCTTTCAGGGTCGCGTGAAAAAAACCAAAAATTAGGATTAACCCAGGATGAAGTTTTTGGACTATTTAAACTGAAAAGTCCCAAAGGAATCATCAATCGTCTCTAAGACACTCCTCTCACTTCATCAAAATCCGAAAATAAATTTTATTTTAGAGAACAGGCGGAAAACTCCTTGGCGGCGTATCCGCCCTTTTCAGAACCTGGCTCTTTTCACGTACCGTAAAAATTCTTTTTCAAGTTTTTCAACCGGTCCAAAGACAGACTCAAAATCTTCAAGACGTTCTTCATGGGAATCCCAGATCAAAATCGGTTTTTCCCCCATTTTACGTACGTATTCAAGATACTTTTCCGGTCGGGTCTTCATCAAAAACCAGGTCAATGTCCACGATTCCGCGTACGCTTCCTGAACAGTTCCCATCGTTTGAAAAAGAGAATCGTTTGTCAAGAGCTGTTCCAGCTGACCTTCTGGACGGCGAGAAAGATACTCTCTAAAATATGGAAGCCAAAAAGGATTAGGACGCCCTATCCCGCTCCAACCCTTTTCACTTCTCAGATTGGGCGATTCAAAAAAAAGAGCGATTCCTTCATTAAACCAAAGCGGAACATCCCCAAAACGATTCGCGAGTCCCCGATTATGCGCAAGCTGATGCGCTGCTTCATGAATAATCGTCGCGACCTGCTTTTCCGCGTTGGGACGCCGGAGAATCTCACGCGTAAACGTGAGAAAATTCACGGCAGAATCTGATGTTCCGGGAGAATGCTCCGCCTTTTCTCCTGCCTCCGTTTCCTGACCGCTCAAATCGTAACAGACAATTCGGTTTGTCTGAAAACTATAGTACGCGATGACGGAACTTCCAACCTTCTCCCCTTGGGACTCCGCAAAAGCATGATACTCTTTACTATTGGGGAATATCAGGCAGAAAAGCGGAAATTCCGGCTCCTTAAGATCAAAACCTCGATTCGTCCAGTAGTTCTCAAATGCGGAATAAAGACGTTCAAGAAGAAGACCATTCCAGCGGGCATATTCACGGGACGTTTTGAAAAAAAGAACAAAATGACTGGTCTTCATGGAACGAAAACCGGAGGGAAGACGTTCAAGATAGTATTCCGAAAGTTCTTCACGCGTCATGGGAGTAAACTCAAGAGAATTACGGGTGGCCTTTTCAATCATGTCATATTCAATAGGATAAATCTCACCCGCACGATCTTGAAAAAGAATGCTTTTATCCTGAGCCACGACAAGAACGCGCCCAACCGTCGTCACCGAAGATGACTCCGCGGCAGGCCGCCAAACGACCGTATCAAGACCATTGACCTGAGTGGAAATCAGGAACACAGGAAAAAAAAGAACAATCCCCAAAAAATCCTTTACCTGCTCACTCAACGACTTTGAAAAAAAAGAAAGGAAGCAGGAAAGACACCAATGGAAAAATATGCAAATTTTCATGACATAAACTTTTCGCTTTCTGATTTGAAAATGGAAATTTCTTTCATTCTAATCTTTTCCAACCAAAATGTCAAGTAAATTTTTAGTTTTTTATTTCTGGTGTCTGAAAATTTCTCAAACCATTAAAAACTGAAAAGCCAAAACATCCACCCCCAAAAGCCCCCTGATTCTTTAAAAAAGAATAAACCACGAAAGGGTAAAATAAGAAAAATAAACAGACCTTCAGGATTAAGAAGGCTAAACTATTTTAAGGTTTTTTAACGATTTTATGGATTTTTCCAACACAAATTGCCGATGAAAGAAATGGAGTGCCTTTGGTCGCACTCTGGAAGTGTGTTTAAATGGCGGGAATTCCAATTCCTGTCAAGGCTTTTTGAGGAAGCAAAATCATGAAAAAAGTATTTCTAGCTTTAGTCACTCAAACAGTAGGTGCTCTACTGGGAATGGCAGCATGGTCCGTTCAGGCTCAAATGCTGCCAGGACCATTTGCGGTACCGACAGACGGCGGCGGAACACCAATTTACGCCAACCAGGAAGGATATTATGGTCTTTCAGGAGGCTGCTCTGACGGAAAGTGCGGATACCGTGCCGTTGGTTCCGTCGAGAACGCTATGATGTTCCACGGCTCCGCGGTGGGTGCTCCAGTTTCTGCTCCAGCAGTTGGAGTCCCGTTTGGAGCCCCATGCGCGCCATGCCAAGACGTTTGCGGTCCCTGCTTGCCGGCTCCCTGCCTACCGTGCCTTCCATGCCTGCCGGCCTTCGTTGGCTGCGGTCCTTGCGGCAGCGGAATTCTCGCGAAAATTTGGAATGGCCCATACTATTGGCAAGGTCCCGGATGCAGCGAGCGCGTCATTGATGAACTCCGAAAAAGCTGGAGAACTCCCTGCCCTCAGTGCGATATTTATGGAGAAACGATCACGCGTTCTCCCAATTCCATTGGAACTGGCCTGCGCAGCGCGCAAATCGTCGGGGCGGGAGCACCTTACGGCCCCATTAAAATGAATGCCGGCCAACCGGAAAATGGATACTATTCCGTACCTGTCAATCGAAATCCGGCTCCATTCCAGCCAGGCGGCTGTTCATCCTGCCAAAAAGGAATTACCGTCACAGCGGCCCAAACCTACGCGCAGCCAACTCAAACCTACGCGCAGCCAACTCAAACCTACGCGCAGCCAACTCAAACCTACGCGCAGCCGGTTCCCAATCGAAATATTCAGCCGGTTCAATATGTGGAACCAATTCAGAGAAACGCGAACCAGCCGATTCCTCAAACATCTCGTTTTTCAGGAACAATGCGGTATCGGACAAACTATACTCCGTCGAATGAAGTCCCTGGATACGTTCGGGCACAGCGGAATGCCGAAAAAACCGGCATTGGATTTGACAGTATTCCTCAAAACGGCAATTCGCAAAGCGCGTGGCGTTCAACGGCAAACCACGCCGCGGAATCCAATCAGGTTCAGGCAATTCCGGTCTCCACGAATTCCCGAAATATCGTCATTCCGGTTGATTATCAGCAGAATACGGCTCAGTTGGAAACCATTCCAGCACCAGCTCCTCGTCCAAGCGGCTCCGTACTCACTTCTGGCCCCATTGCGGAGGCTCCGGAAACTGTTCCAACCGCGTATCCTTCCCCCTATCCCGCAATGGAAGCGGATTGCGGAATTCCATGTGCCGATCCGTGCGTTCCCTGCGCTGAACCTTGCGGTCCCTGTCTTCCGTGCGGCCCCTGTTTTGGCGGCGGCTGCTGGCCCGGATTGATTCCGCTGGCTGCCGATGCGGTTCGTTTCACCGGTCGAGCGGCATTTCGAGTCGGCCGCGCAGCGGTCGTGGGAACCGGAATGGCTCTTTGTGGAAGTGCCCGCGCCGTAGGCTTCGTATTTTGGAATCGTCCATTCCCCGCTCCAATTTGCGGCGGTCCAATTTGCGGCGGTCCTTGGGCTGGTCCCTGGGGCGGCGATGTCGTTGGTCCTGCTCCAATGATTGATCCTGTCTACGCCCAAAACGATTTTTACCTTAACGCTTCAGCCGCGGCTCCGGCAGGAAGCTCGGTGAATCCAAACTCTGGACTCATGGCAGGAAATTCGTCCGCTTCCGTCGTTCCCAATCTCTACGAAAATGGATTCTATCCGCAGAATTACTCGGTAATTTCGGATACTGCCGTCGGAACTCTGCCGAACTCCGGTTACGGTAACGCGGCACAAATGGCCTCGGATAGCCACCTCAATGCTCCGGCTCTTTCCATTGAAGCAGCCCCCGCTGCCGAATGGTCCCAAACAGCTGGAACTGAAACATACGGAACAGGAACAGCTGCCCTTTTGACGACTCAGACTCAGCGGATATGTCTTGAGGACGGAACGGAAGTAATCCTTGAACATGACGCCATGATCCCGGAAAATCGTGCCCTGAATCCTTCCGCTCAATTCGCCTCAACCAATGATTCCTCCGTTTCTGCTCCGCGAACCGCGATTTCAACCGGTAATTCTTCTGCCGTAATCCCGGTTTCCGCCGCGGTTCCGGATCCGGTACTGAAAACGGCTGAATTAAAACCAGCGGAATCACTCGTGCGAACCGCGTCACTCACGGAAGAACAGATCGTCTCGTTTGCCTCGGAACAAAACGATGTCAAACGGACTCCTGCCCCTGCCGAAAATCTTTCGACCGATGGCTACCCAATCGTTGTCGCTGAAAATCCGCAGATTCAGCTCGCTCCAGGGGAAGTCCTGATTTCGCAGGAAGATTTCATCCTTGAGCCGGTTGAGGAAAGCAAAGAAGAGACGAACGATTCCATTTTAATTCCCGTGAATGACGCCGCTGGTGAAATTCTCGAATCCGTTCCGGAAAAAGAAAAAACGGTTTCTCCTGTCGTGAAACCAATCAGGGATGAAAGCGTGACAAAAGTTTCTTTCGTGGAACCAATCATTCTCAAGAAAGAAACCTTTTCAAAAATGAAACCGGAAACCCAATCGATTTCAGAAAAGCCAATTAAATCTGTCAAGATGACCGATTCCGGATGGCAAATCATCGAACGCTAATTCCTGGAATCGCCAGATTTTCAAAATTTAATCCTTGAACACGCTTTCATCCGATCTGCTTCCAGGATCAACTTCCTCTATCGACCGCCTTTTGGGGCGGTCGTGCCTTTTAATGAACTTTTTTAGGAAATCCTAAAATTTTTCAGAATTTTACCTTCCCCCCCCTTGCGAAAATTTTCTTTTCAAGTATACTTTAGGCATAACTAAAATAAAGGCGTAACTAAAATGAAAACTCAAAAGGAGAAACCGATGGTACTCACGAACGCGAAAAAGGGTAACGTTTATCGTATTGCCAATATCGACGTAAACGAATCCCTCCTCGGCAAACTGGCTTCGCTTGGTTTAATTCCGGGTGCTGAAGTAGAAATTCTTCAGGGATCTGTTCATGGCGCCTCGCTGGTTTTGTGCAAAGGGGCGCAATTTGCTCTGGGACGAGGTTTGGCAAACCAGATTCAGCTTGACGACTGAGTTTTCATTTTGTTTTTTTCGGCGAATCCGCTGAAAAGTAATTTCAGGTAAAACACTGGCCGCAGGCGATTTTAGGCCAGTGTGTTCTTGGAATTAAAGAAACTTAAATATCCATTTCCTAATCGGGAAATTTTTAAAAAGCCGAGTTTTAGGCTTGGCTAAATCACATTCTGGAGAGAAAAATGGACAAGGTGACTTCCGAAAAAAAGTACAAAATAGTGCTTGCCGGTAATCCTAATAGCGGAAAATCAACTATCTTTAATCGACTGGCAGGGGCTCGGCAGCATGTTGGCAATTATCCGGGGGTAACAGTTGAGAAAAAAGAGGGCTGGTGCTCTTTCGGCGGCAGATCTTTCAATATTGTCGACCTTCCTGGGCAGTACGGCATGACAGCTCACTCGGAAGACGAAGAAGCCGCGCGGGAATTCATTTATGAAAATATCACGAATTCCGAAATGATTCTGGTAAATATCGTAGACGCATCAAATTTCGAACGAAATCTTTTTTTGACACTTCAGTTTCGCCAACTGGGAGTGCCGATGATTCTGGTGCTGAACATGGTGGATCTGGCCCGGCAGCGGGGCTTTGAGTTTCGAAAGGGGGAGATTTCGAAATGGCTCCGTCTGCCGGTGCTGGAATGTGTCGGTTTCACGGGAGAAGGTGTCAATGACATCATGAAAGAATGCGCTTCAATCGCGGAACAACTGGAAGCCGGTTCTTATTCAGCTGAAGTGCCAGTATGGCTTCGGGATCTTAAAGAAAAAGGAGTTCTTCCTACTCCAATTACTTCCGAAACACTTGAAAACGCGAACGTTCCTGAATCTCTTCAGCCTTCCCAGGCAGTCGTGAAAGGATGCGGCGCGAAAAATGCTGATGAGAGAAATGAATCCGAAACCGCGACGCTCTATTACTCAGCCATCTCACGAATCTTTCCGGAAATGCTCTTCAGGGAATCAGAAAAAACTATTCGTAAAGTAAGCATTCTGGATCGGGTGTTTCTCCATCGGTTCCTGGGGCTTCCGCTCTTTTTTCTGATGCTGTTCCTGATTTTCCAGCTTACCTTCACCATTGGGGAGTATCCAATGGGCTGGATTGAGGGTGGGGTTGAAGCACTTTCAGAAAAAATCGGAAGTCTCTGGCCCGATGACTCGGAAAGTCTCTTAAAATCATTGATTCTGGATGGAATCATCGGCGGTGTCGGAGGAGTAATTGTCTTCCTGCCCAATATTTTCTTCCTCTTCCTGGCGATTTCACTCCTGGAAGATTCAGGGTATATGTCGCGCGCCGCGGTTTTGATGGATCGCTTCATGGCCAAAATAGGCCTTCACGGAAAAAGCTTCATTCCCATGCTCGTCGGATTCGGCTGCACCGTCCCGGCAATTATGGCAACCAGAATGCTCGAAAATCGGCGTGAACGGTTGGCTACGATTTTCGTTCTTCCATTGATGAGCTGCGGTGCCCGAATGCCGATTTACGCATTGCTGATTCCGGCATTCTTCCCAACAGTCTGGCAAGGAACTGTTCTCTTCTCGATTTATGTTTTGGGAATTGTCCTGGCCATTCTCCTGGCGAAAATCATGAGCTGGACAGTCCTGCGCGGTGAACCAATCCCATTCGTCATGGAACTTTCTCCGTGGCACGTACCTACCATGAGAACTGTCGGGGTCAAGACTATTGAACGCTGCTGGCTTTACCTGAAAAAAGCCGGTACCGTAATCCTTGGAATCTCAATCCTGCTCTGGTGCCTGACGACTTTCCCGCAGCTCCCGGAAGAAAAAGCACAGCAATACGCCTCTGAGCAAGCTGCCGCGGAAGCCGCCCTGGAATTCAGTACCGCGGGCCGTATCGGAAAAGCCATTGAACCCATTATGGAAACCATGGGAATGGACTGGAAGATTGGGACCGCGTTCCTGGGAGCTTTTGCCGCGAAAGAAGTATTTGTCGCTCAAATGGGAATCGTTTACCAATGCGGCGACGTTGAGGAAGACGATTCATCTCTGCGTGAAGTCATGCGGAAAAACTATTCACCACTTATCGGATATTGCCTTCTGATTTTCGCTCTGGTTTCTGCCCCATGCATGGCGACATTCGCGGTCGCGGCGCGTGAAGCCGGGTGGAAATGGGCAGCAGCGCAGTGGTTCTTCCTGACCCTCATCGCCTGGGTTCTCTGTACCGGAATATTCCAGATTGGAACACACTGTTTCGGTCTTTAAATTAAACGGGATCGCGAGAGAGTCCCAAGGACTCTCCCGCACTCTCCGCTCTTCATGAAAGGCTCAATTGATGGAAAATATTATTGTCATTGGAATCGTTTTGGCTGCCGTAATTTACGTTTTGAGCGTTTTTTGTCGAAGTTTCACCAGTGGCGAATGTGTTTCATGCCGTCACTGCGCGATGAAAGATCCGAATGCCTCCAATTCAGAAGGCTGTTCATGCGAAAAAAACTCCGCCTGCTGCGGACATGGAAAATGTTCCTGTCAGCACCACGACCAAATCGAAAATCAATAAACCGGAAGCCTTCACCTCCCATGAGGCGTTAAATCGTACTCTCCTGAAAGCTGCCCCAGGTCCTTACGCAATACCTTGAATGAATCGTTTCCTGCATTCCTGGATGTCGTGCTCTTCTCTCCTTGCCTGGAGCAGCTTTTTTAATTTCATCTCTTAAGAAAAACGTTTATCGACCAAAAAAACGCGCAAAAAAACCGCACGGAACTCAAGATACCGCGCGGTCCAGATTCTCTTCTTTTTTATTTCCGGTCAAAAAGTTCTTTTTCTACCGGCACGATGTCCGTATTGTCAATGATCTGACCGCCGAACCCCCACATTTTTCCAAATGCTTCATCTGTGCAGCGGACGCGTTTCTCGAAGAGGGGCACGCCGGCACCGCAAACGTAAAACGGAACGGGCGCGTTCGTGTGGCTGCGCGAGAAGTAGCCGATTTCCGGAATGTTTCCTTTTCCCTTTCCAATCGGCGTCTGAAAAAGCGTGCCTTCCTTATCGGCATCAGGGCCCCAGATGGAACCGGTCTCGTGGTCGGCCGTGAGGATGAGTGTCGTTTCTTCCCAGGAGGAGTTCTTTTCGACCCACGCGCAGACCGCTTCGACCGCATCGTAGAATTCATTCATCTCGTCGATGATCTTCTGCGGGTTCACGTTTCCGTGAGCCAGCCAGTCGACCGAACCGGATTCAACGAGCAGGTAAAAGCCTTTTTCGTTCTGATCCAGGACATTCAGCCCGGCGAGAGTGCATTCGGTGAGCGTCGGGACTGTTTCATTGCGTTCCGATTTCGTACGTGAAGACTGGAATGTGCTGGTGACTTTCGGAAGTCCCATGAGTTTTTTCGGCGGCGCGGCTTCACCGCTGGCGATCTTCTGGAAATCTTCACGGTCCTCAATGTACTTCCAGCCGTAGTAGAGTTCCTGCGACCAGATCTCACCCCATGCGTGTTCCGAGGGGCCGTACTCGATGAACTTCGGCTTTTCGCGGCGTTCGGCGTTTTCCGTGTACCAGGGATGACAGGCTCCCATGATAACGGACAGGACATCTGTTTTCTTGACCATCTCGCGCCAGAGATCCTTTCCGGAACCGCGCTTCATATTGTGACCAGCAACTCCCGCGGGAGTCGCGTGGGAAGGCATGACTGTCGTGATGGCACCGGCTGCGAATCCTTTTTTCGTGACATATTCCGCGATCGTTTCGAGCTTCTGGTCATTTCGGTCGTAGTTGATCCGGCCGTTCTTCGTCTTGACCCCCGTATTGATCGCCGTCGTCGCGGCAGCCGAATCCGTTGGATTTTCCAGATGTTTTTTGAAAGAAACCCAGTGAGTTGCCGGATCGTAGGAGCCGTCTTCACTGTAGCTCGTGATCTGCTGCACTTCGCCGTCCACCACTTTCGTATTTTGAACGACACCGCTGAGACTGTACGTCGTGCATCCGAATTCGCTCCATCCGCTGTCCGGCTTCATGAACGGAAGGCCGCGGTCTTCACCTGTGCGGTACTGGGAAGAGATGCGGTACGCGCCATATCCGCCGCCGTCCACGACCATGATGATGACGTTCGTCTTGGCAAAAACGAATGATGTGCAGAAAATCAGAGTAAGGACCATTCCCATCAGGAATCGGCCGGAAAGTCTGCTTAAACGAGACATTTTTCTGAATCCTTTTCGTATTTCAGAACAGCACGCACTATTTAATGGTTGCGGGGGAGAAGGAATCTTCCTGCGTGCGTTGGGAAATTCATCGCGTATTCATAAATTTACCACAGAAACCTAAAAAGTCAAGGGAGTACGCTCTTTTCAGAAAAAATTCGACAAAAATTCCCCTTTCTTCCACAAAAAAATCCGCCGGGAACACACGGTTCCCAGCGGATACTCAAAATTCCAAGGAAGGCTTGATTCGTCAGGCAGCCTTTCTCCTGTTCCTCAGCGCGAAGATCCCAAGCGCACCGAGGATCAAAAGCGTAACGGACGCCGGTTCCGGGACCTGCGTCTGAAAAGAGCCGTCATTCGTGAAGAACGCAAACATGAAATCCTGGTCCGTCAGCGTGGAATCGGCCATCGCACTGAAGACGTTGATCAAAAACGTGCCGTCTTCCGTTGCTTCGTAAGAGAGGATCCCCTGCGAGTTCGCGCCCGTTTCATCTCCGGCAAGTCCAAGGAGAAGGTAACCGTCGTCTGCCGTCAAACCATCTCCGAGCGACAGTTCAAAAATGCCGGTATCGATCTTTTCCATATCGAAATAGCCGAACGAGCTGCGTGTGCTTCCGTCTTCCGAATCGACCCACCCGCTGATCCAGCCGCCGTTTTCCCCGCCGTCACCGCCGCCGTACGGAAGGTAAACGAAATCAAGGGCTTTATCCACGGCAGCCCCGTCAATGGCCTTGAAAGTGGAGAGATTCCACGAACCGTCTTCCTGCGGCGCGGCACTGATGAGATGATTATTGTTGTTGTCGCGCCCGATCGTCAAAAGAATGCCGTCCGTGTTGGCGTCCACTCCCTCGATCTTAAGATTCCGCAGACCGGTCCCGAGTACCGTGACGGACGCATCGTATCCGGAAGTCCGTTTCGTGAGTGCGCCGGCCGCATTGAGGTACCCGTTCTCCCAGAGGTCCGAGCTGTTGGAGAAGTAACCGACGGAAATACTGGTATCTTTTTCCTTCCCGTTCTGATCCACCGTGGACATGTAGAGCGTTGACGCAGTACCGTTCCAGACAGACTGCGGGATGATGCGGTAATCGTTCTGCGAGGGGGTCACGATGGCGTTTCCGGCGTTCAGTCCATTACCGTTGGAGATGAGATAGTAGTCCGCGTTATTGTGCGAGCTGACCCAGAAATAGTCGGCCGAGCTTTCAAAATCAAGCGGGACCGAGGAATTGCTCAGCTTCAGGTTCGCGCCGGCGACATC
>JAFQUP010000049.1 GCA_017408405.1 Thermoguttaceae bacterium | reverse complement strand
CGTGAGCGGATCCTTGATCGTGTAGTTCGTCGTCGCGCAGTACGGATTGTTCAAAACGATCCCATTGTACACGATGTGCCAGAACGGCACGTGCCGATCGACGAGATTCGGAAGAGGAGTGCCCGGATTGTAGAAGCTGATATACAGCGCGTAGTCCAGATTCGAGACCGCATAGTCGAACCCGCCCTCAGACCCCATTCCGCCAAGGTCTTTCTGCGTTTTGGCGAAGATCTCGCGGGTCCATTTCGCAAAATCCTCTTTCGTCGCCGGGTGATCCGAACTATGGCAGGTACGCGGATTCACGGTCGAATAGACGTCAATGTAGTGGATCCCGCGGAAACCGCACGCTGAGAGAGCCGGAAAATCTTCTTTCGGGAACCGCTTAAACATGCATTCGGGGCACGTCTCGTACATTGCGCCGCCGCCCCACGTCGTGTACGTGTTCGTGTTTCCGTCCTTCTTGCGCAGGAGGAAATTTTCGTCCCAGCGTCCTCCAAGATGCGAGACGCTATACGCATCGGAGTAGTTTGTATGGCAGACGATCTGGTATCCGTTGGTCTGCGCGTACCGGACGGCTTCCTTAAGTTTTTCCGTTCCTCCGAGACGCGGATCTGCCGGAAATATCTGCGGGTAGCGTCCATCATGTCCCCCGATATTCCAGCCGACGAGGCAGAATTCGGCCTTTTTGATCCCCTGACGCTTAAATTCGTCCACGATCTCCTTGAATCGGTCAAACGTAATGACCGGCTTCATTTCCGGCTCATTTTCCGCCGTCTGCTCCTTCACAGGAGACGGGACCGGCTTCCAGCCCATGCGGACGCGGATCTCCATCGCTTCGGCTGCGTATTTCAGTTCCGGACGCCCCGCGATCTTCTCTTTCAGCGGCTTCACCTCACCGCGCGCAAGCTGCCAGTTTCGGTAAACACGTGCCATGTCGGCGTACTCGGCAGACTGCGGAAGAAGGTGGAATTCAAGCTGAATGTCCGAGTAAATTCTGTCGTTCACCAGATTGGAAAGATCATACGACGGGAAAACGCGGTACTTACCGTCCCGCAGGTCGCAGAACTGACGCGCTTCATATCGCAGGCCGGTCATGATGACGGCCATCGCACCGCGGGGGGTCTTCACGCCGAAGGTCGGCATGACGACGTGCGAATTCACGTACCGGGCATTCTCACGTTCTTTGAATGTACCGTACATCCCGTTGCAGAACACGAAAAAACCGTCTTCGCCCGCCTTCGCGTTCGCCCACGGATGATGGACCTCAAGATAGCGCGTGCCTTTCGGGATCGACGCAGCAGGAATGGTCAGATACTGAACGTTTCCTTTCTGTTCCAGAGAGATTTTGTGCGTCTCGGCAGGACGGTTGGCTTCCGGCGCGAAGATCAGCGTATACCGCGCCTCGGCAGGTCCCTGGATCATGTCCGGATCATCTGCCGCGAAAGACGGAAGCGCAAGAGCGAAAAAGAAAGTGAGAGTCAAAAGCAGTTTTTTCATGAAATCTCCTGATTGGTCTGTTAAAGTTACTAAAGGCTGGGCAGAATCTCTTCAAATGTTACGGAAACGCTTGCCAGTAAACACCGCGAGACAGTTCGGGCGTCCCATAAACTCCAAACGCATCCAAAACACCGGAAATTCGTCGAAAGAAGTGATTTTTCCTGATTTTAACTGGAAGAACCCCAAAAGTCAAGGGGTGAAAGAAAAAAATCCAGAGAAGTCTTAAATTTGAAAAAAATCCGGCTGTCAAGTAAAATAACGCGCTAAACAGTTTTTGGAAGAGAGCGAAGACCGCGAGCCGCGGCGGACGATGAGTCCCGCGCAAGCCGCCGCTCCCTCTTGATGAGGGGCTTCTCGACCATACTTACGCGGCTGGGACAAATCCGGGCGCGATATTCGCTCCGCATAATTAAAAGCTCATTTTGAGCTTCGGAAAAGTCTCTCAGTTTTGATTTTTAAGAGCGTCCTCAACGTTTTTGAGGAATTCGTCGACATGCTGACGGGCCTCAAAACCGACAATCATCGTGTCCACGCTTGGCTGACGAGCAACGGCAAAGGTAGAGGCGCGGCGTCCTTCGGGGGTTTTGATGGTTCCCTCACCGATGATCTTCATAATAATGATCCCTTTTCCGTTTGCCTTCGCTTTATTAATGACGGCGAGATTTTCTTCCCAGGTTCCGTCCATTTTTTTATTTTCAGGGTTAAGCCTCATGTGCATCGCGTCAACCCACGGCATTTCCGCAGCCATTTTTCCAGCAGCAAGTGAGTGAACCGAAACCCCATGACCGCGAATGACACCGTCTTTTTTCAGTTTTTCGAGCGGTTCAAACTGGTATCCCATCGTTTCCGTCCAATTGGTGTTGGTCAGACAGTGAAGCTGAACCAGGTCAATATAGTCCGTACGCAGTTCCTTCAGAAAACGCGGAAGCAGAATATCCGCGGTCGGACGTTCACGTTCCGGCAAACCGCCCCCTTTGTGGCACCAGATCTTTGTGCTCAAAACATACGAATCACGAGGTTTGTCGGCGAGTGCTTCCGCGACAATTCCATGACTGCCGTACATATCGGCAAGATCAAAAAAACGGATTCCGCAATCGTAACAGTATCGGATGATGTCCAACGCTTTTCCCCGATCCATTCGCGTCAGATTGCACTGGCGGTTTCCGCCGAAGACACCAGTCCCCAGTCCGATTCGACTGGCGGTAATTTCCGGCGTAAGCTGGATTTTAGCAACAGGGTCTGTCGAAAATGGTACTGCGGCTGAAACAGGAGAGGAAAGTACTCCAACAGCACCGACGCCCGCAAGCGTCGATCCGAGAAATTGACGGCGTTTCATGAATAAAGCTCCTTGAATAATGGTGGGAAATCATTAAAAGGAACGCGCGGCAAGTTTGAAAGCATCGGCAGCGCGTCATTTTTTTAATTATAGCCGATTTTTTTCTAAAAGTCAAGTACCTCAATTACTCAATCGTAATTTCCGAAGCGAAAATCCATCCATGACCGGAAAATTCCACGCCAACCAATCGCGCGCTTCGTTTTGGGAAGGTGATTTCAGCGGAAACCGCGCATTTGATTTTTGAATTGAGATGATTATTTTCCTGGCGTGAAAGGGAATAGCTGATCGAGTCGCCGGAAAGTTTTTTCATGTTTGGGGCTTTCTGAAATCAGGTATGATGTTAAAGAAACTTCCCATTGAGGAATGTTTCTTAAATCAAAAACGGCAGAAAGGATTCGGGGAATTTTTCTTCTATTCTGGATTTTATCAAAACGAAAGACAAATGCCAAGTATCGAATTCGAGTATCGAAAAAAAACTGGAAAAAGACAAACCGGAAACATTGATAATGAAAAGGCAAAAAATAAACCTCGGAAAAAATGAATCCCGGTAGAAGAAAGAGCGAATGCCGCATGAGAAAAATGAAAGAATCGCGGGGATTTTGATGGAAACTTTTTGAATGGAGACTTGACTTTTTTAAACAGAAGATTAAAATAAATTCCATGGTCTTTTGAGAAATTTTTGTTCTTTCCTTGGAGTGTTTATGGAACTTTTTAGCGGTACTTCGGGAATTTTCCGACAAATTGTCCTGGGAAATCTATTTTTATTCCTTTTCCTTCTGACGGATATTAAGAACGAACTGGAGGTACCTTTAATCCGAGCGCAAACACCGACTGCACGCTGGGAACCGGTCCGGGAACCCGGCTGCGGAGGCTGGATAACGTCCGTTCAGGTCTCGCCATTTGACGGTCGGCATATCCTGGTCGGCGGCGACCTGCTTTCGATCGGACTTTCGAGGAATCGCGGTAAGAGCTGGGAGCCGGTTTTTGGTTTTCTTTCGACAGAAATCGGGGACACGACTTTTCATCCGGAAAAGCCAAACGTCGTGTGGGCCGGGACGATGAGCGGTCCGTATCGGAGTGAGGACGGCGGGAAGACCTGGACCGAAAAGCGCGGCGGCGAATTTCCCCCTATCGCGAAGTACTCTTACTCGGCACCGATCGAGAAAGTGCTTTTCGACCCGAATGATCCAGAACGTCTGATCGCCGTCGGAGGTTCCAGCCGAAGGTGGGGATCTCCCGGAAAAGAAACCCTTTGGGGAACAGTCTGGGAGAGCCGGGACGGAGGAGAAAACTGGAAGAAACTCTCCTCCCTCGGGGAAAATATCGTGAGTGTGGTCTTTGCGTCCGGTTCGTCGGAGATCCTCCTGGCAGGAGTTTCCAAAACGGGCGTTTTCCGAAGTGCGGACGGCGGGAAGACGTGGGAGCCGGTCAACTCCGGCCTGCCGCACGGGTACGTGGAACGCGTCGCGGCGCACCCGGAAGATCCGAACGTCTTTTGGGTCAGCCTGAATGCCTGTCCACAGAAAAATGAGGACGGAACGCCGGCGGACTGTCTTCCCGGCGGAATCTTTCGCTCGGAGGACGGCGGCAGAACGTGGAAACCGTGTCTGAACGGTCTGAAACTGCACGCGACGCCAAATCCAAATCTTTCGGCGCGATTCAAGGCGTTTTGCGTCTGTCCGTCGAATCCAAAAGTCCTTTACGCGAATGATTCCGGGTGGAACGGAGCGAGATTTTACCGTTCGGATGACGGCGGCAATTCATGGCGGATCATTCTGGAAGATCCGTGGAACGGCGTTCGGCGGCCCGTCAAGACAGCCTATCCAAGCGGTTACGGCGTGACGGTCTTGAGCGCGGATCCTCAAAATGAAAATGTGGTCTACGGCGCGGGTGCGGAGTTCATCCTGGCCTCTTTTGACGGCGGAGAGAGCTGGACGGACCTGACGAGCGTTCAGGTGAAGGACGGAACGGACTGGACGTGGAAAGGACGCGGATATTCCGGCCTCTGCTCGATCGGATTTCATTTCGACCCGTACCATGAGGGACGGAGCCTCCTCCTCGCGATGGATGCCGGAAAGTGCTGGGAATCGAATGATTTCATGAAAACCTGGTCGTACCACGGGCAAAAACCAGGAGCCTGGGGAGGCGGGAACTGCGCGAGCTTCGCGAAGGATGGAACGGTCTACGTCACCACGGGACAAGGTGGAAATTCCGGAAATGTCCTGAAAGGCGGACTAAACCAGCCGGGACCGTGGACTCCACTGGCGGTCGAGGGAAGCGGACTGCCGGATGGAAATTCCGGTACGGCAAAAGGAATCTTCGTTTCGCCGTCCAATCCGGAAAAAGTCTGGGTCGTTTTCTGCGGGAAACTCTTTCGTTCGCGGGACGGCGGCCGAAAATGGACGCTCCTGAGCGAGGAAGACTCTTTCGGCTGGATCGCGCCCGTGCCGGGGAAGGACCGAACGTTTTTCGTCTCTGGAAAGAATGGCCTCTGGATGACCCGGAACGGGAAAGACCTCACGTTCCTCGGCGGACCGAAAAACGCGGGACGCATTTGCGCGGATAGCCGCGGACGTGTTCTGCTGGCGGCTTTCAAGGCACCGGCACATGAAGGTGGTCTGTGGCGTTTTGATCCAAACGCTCCGGAGGAAAGCCGCTGGACGCATTTACTGAAAGATCCGGAATCGTGCGCGGTCATGCCGGCGGTGGATCCCGCGGATCCGGAACGGATCCTGCTCGCCTCGACGGACCATCCGTACCATGACCATATTCGGTGCCAGGCGGTCCAGATTTCGCTGGATGACGGCAAAACCTGGCACGTGCTGGCCGATGGACTTCCAACACGCCGTGCGGAATGTGCCGCGTTCGACCCATTTTCGCCAAATGAGATCGTCGTCGGAACGTCCGGCTGCGGATACTTCCGCGCGATACTTGACTTTAAAACGACAAAAGAAACCAAATAAAAAGCGAGAATTCATCCCGTTGACGGAAATTTCTCCTGAAAGTCTAGGTCGATGGGGTTGACTTTTTTTCAGAATGGGGTAAGATTAAGTAAAATACTCCATATTTTTGTTTAACTTGAAGTGAAGTGTGACGAAAATGCACAAAACGCAACGAACTGAAGCGCTGGCCGGCCGCATCACGCCGGAAATGGAACTCGTAGCCAAACAGGAATTTCTTCCGGCTGAAACGATTCGAGAGGAAATCGCTCGTGGGCGTCTGGTAATTCCCGCGAATAGAATCCATCTGAAAAAGGGCCTCATTCCGACGGGAATCGGGATTTCCTGCCGGACAAAAATCAACGCAAATCTCGGCAACTCTCCTCTTCAGAGCGATATGGGCTGTGAACTGGCGAAAGTCCGCTGTGCCATTTCATGCGGTGCCGACACGGTAATGGATCTTTCCACTGGCGCGAACATTAATGAAATTCGCCAGGCGATCATTGACGATATTAATGTGGCGATCGGAACGGTGCCGATTTATCAGGTAGCGGAAGAGCTTGAGAAAATCGAGGACATGAAGGCTGAAGATTTTCTGCGCGTCATTGAATTTCAGGCTCAGCAAGGCGTGGACTATATGACGGTCCATTGCGCCTTGCTTAAGGACATGATCCCAATGGCCGCGAAGCGAACGCTCGGAATCGTTTCACGCGGCGGTTCACTCGTGGCCCAGTGGATGGCGGTTCATAATGAGGAGAATCCTTTCTTCACGCATTTTGATGAGATGTGCGAGATTCTTGCCGCATATGACGTGACATGGAGTCTTGGAGACGGAATGCGTCCGGGATGCATCGCGGATGCCTCTGATGAGGCGCAATTTGCCGAACTGAAAGTCATGGGGGATTTAACCCTCAAGGCTTGGGAACACGGTTGCCAAGTCATGATTGAAGGCCCTGGCCACATTCCAATGGATCAGATCGAAATGAACGTGAAGAATCAAATGGAGTGGTGCCATGAAGCCCCATTTTATGTTTTGGGACCGCTGGTCTGCGATATTGGGGCAGGATACGATCACATCACGAGCGCCATCGGCGGTACGCTTGCCGCTTTTTACGGTGTTTCAATGCTTTGCTACGTAACCCCGAAAGAGCATTTGGGACTGCCGAATATTGAGGACGTGCGCGCTGGAGTCATTGCGCATAAAATCGCCGCTCATGCCGCGGACATTGCCCGTCATCGCCCTCACGCGCAGGAACGTGACGATGAAATGAGCCGCGCGCGATACGCTTTTGACTGGCCGAAGCAGTTTGAGCTTTCTCTCGATCCGGAAACTGCCCGAAAAATGCACGAAGAATCAATCAATCGTTCCGCTTCACATCATGAATACTGCTCAATGTGCGGCCCGAAATTCTGCTCCATACGGAACTCTCAAACGGCAATTCGGGATATTGGAAAAAAAGAGTGAGCCGTAAAAAACACGCTCCCGCGGGTGAATTTTTTGAAAAGTTTGCCTGAACAGAAAATCTGAATAGCGAAAAATCCGCCAGGAATAATTGACCTGACGGATTTTTTCGTGAGAGAGGAACAGGAAAAAATCTCGCGTTCATTCAAGAAATTCTGTCTGAAAAATCTCTCGATTATCCCACGACTATTTCCGGCTTTCTGCCGCCCCCATTCCTCCCCGTTTGTCCTGAGTGTTTCTGGAAGCGGCTTTCCCCTGATAAGAATTAAAAATGACCGGCTGCTGTTCCGCTTCAACCAGAAAACTCAAGGCATTCTGACGTAACGCGGGAAACAATAGAAAAAAAGAAGCCAACACCATAAAAAAATAAACAGGAAAAACAAAGCAAACCTGATGGAACGGTTTCCCAAAACGAATATTAATTTTGGAAATACTATAAAATTTTGACTTTTAAGCATTGAAAAAATAACGAATTGAAGTAAAATATATTTACTAATTCATCCGTGCGCTCAATAGGAAAATTAAACCATGACCAGCGAAAGCCCTGATTACTCGATCAATTCCCTCTCAACCCTTGCCGCGCTCCCCGCCGAGGTCGTGAATTACGATACCTCGCAGTTTGACTCTCTCGCTCTAGGATACCTTCTCGGAGAGTTCAAAAACTACCGCCTCCTGGAGTGTCTCGGCGAAGGCGGGATGGGACAGACGTGGCTGGCGGAGGAACTTTCCGGGGATGAGGCCATCCAGAAAGTCGTCGTGAAAGTGCTCTCGAAAGAGCTGTGCGGAAATGAAGAGGCGATGGAGGAAGTGCGCCGTGTCTTTGATCTGACCGGGAAACTCCGTCATCCGAACATCTGCGCGACGCTCGGAATGAAGAAGGACCCGGTTTTCGGGTGGATACTCGTGATGGACCATGCCGACGGCGGAACACTTTCCGACTGGTTTCATGCCCAGCCGAATCACGAAAACGGCCTGCCGTTGGAAAAGGTCCTGCCGATCCTCCGGCCGATCGCGGAAGCGTTGGATTTCGCGCACTCGGAAGGGATCCTTCACCGGGACGTGAAACCGCGAAACATCATGTTTTCCCGAAGAAAACCGATCCTGATCGATTTCGGAATCGCGGCCCGAATCCGTCCGGAAAACGTCACGAACGTGAGTCAGACATTCGGCCGTTCCATGACGGGGCACGCGTCCTCAAACTCCGGCACGCCCGCGTACATGGCACCGGAACAGATGATGGGGCAGCCGCAAACCGGACGTGCGGACCAGTACGCACTGGCGATGGTCCTCTACGAACTTCTGGCAGGAAAACTCCCTTTTACCAGCGACAGCCTCATGGCCCTGAGCTTTGAAAAAGCGCGCTTCTCTCCGGAAGATCCAAAATTCTCCGCCGCGATCAATTCCGCGCTGCGTCAGGCTCTCGCGATCATCCCGGAAGCCCGTTTCCCCACCTGCCGCGCCTTTTTCGACGCGCTTTCCACCTCTTCACCGGCCCCTCAGCCTCAACCGGTCCCAAAACCCGCTCCCGTCCAGAAAACCGCCCCTGCCGTGATCACCGTTCCGGACGACGCACGCACCTTTGCCGAAGCCTACGACCGCATCCCCGCCGGCGGCAAGATCATCATCCGCCCCGGCACGCATAAAGTCCCGAAAACCGTTGAGATCAAAAAAGACGTCACCGTTCATGGTGATCTTTCCAACCCGGAAAGCGTCATCCTGAAAGGCGGGAAAGATCCTGTTTTCAAAATATCCGCAGGATACTCGG
>JAFQUP010000048.1 GCA_017408405.1 Thermoguttaceae bacterium | reverse complement strand
TCTCCCTCATTTTTGATCGTGAGGTTTTTGATTTCCGCGAAGCCGGTTTCGAGGCGGAGGACGTTTTGCTTGCCGCCTTTAAGGACGGTGTAGTCGCGGTTCGTGCTTTGGCCGGTGATCGTGATGTTTTTGCGGATGACGAGCGTTTCCGGCACGTCGTGCACGCCGCGGAGGATGGTAAGCGTGCCGTCTTCTGCAGTTTTATCGTACGCTTCCTGAAGCGTCAGACCGTCGGCAGGCCAGGTGACTTCCATCAGCTCATTCTCCGCGGCGCGGGCATTCATTCCGTACAGCAAAAGGCAAAGGAACATCCAATTCCACAAGACAAACGGCTTTTTCATGTTTCTGCTCCCCAACCAGTGCGTACAACTGAAATAAAATGAAAGAAAGAATCTTGAGTAAATTCCAAATCTGTACTGTTCATTTTAACATAAATGAATCAAAAGTCAAGGGGAAAATGGAAAATAATCACACGCTTAAATTGAAAGGCGGCTGGGAAGATCCCCGGAAATGGAGAGGAGGGCGTTTTCTTGCGTGCGGGGCCTCTTGAATTTTCCTGAAAATGCGTTAAAATGAAAGAAATTTCATCCATTCGGTCCTTTTTTGAGCGAATTTCCCAATGAAAAACGAATCCATGAACGACCTGTCTCAAAGTACGCTCGATACGCTGCTTCCGGAGGACGTGAACTACGATCCGGGGCAATTTGAAACCCTCAAGCCGGGGTACCTTTTCGGCGAGTTTCAGAACTACCGGCTCGAGAAGAAGATCGGCGAGGGCGGAATGGGGCAGACGTGGCTCGCGATGAAAGTTTCCGGAGGCGAGGACGTCCAGCAGGTCGTCTGCAAGATACTCTCGGACCGGATCCGCGAAAATGCCGGCGCGATGAGTGAGGTCCAGCGCGTTTTTGACCTCACGAAAAAAGCGTTTCATCAAAACATCTGCCCGCCCCGCTCGCGGATCGTTACGAACATTTTTGGACCGAGGAACGAATGAAGGCGGTGATTGATCTTGCCGTGAAAAAGGACGTCGCGCTTGAAATTCAGGCGGGATCCGCGTTTCCAAGCGAAAAGTTCATTCGCATGGCAAAAGCCGCCGGCGCGAAATTCGCGGTAGGTACGAATAATTTTGGCGAAGAAAAGATTCCCATGGACCGCTGGTTCGAAATGATTGAAAAATGCGGTCTGGAAGAGTCTGATTTTTTGAGGCTGCCAGTCGAAAGAAAATAATCGAGGCGTTTGCCGGAGCGTGCCTTAGGATTAAGGCAGTCCGTAAAATTAAGGTGCCGAGTGCTCTTCAGGAAAGGGACTCGGCACTGCCGTGAAAAATTTTCAAAAAAATTCCTTCCCCCCTCTTGACAAAATTCCGAAACGTGGTAAACTAATCGGCATAATGATTTTGGTAATCATTAAATTTCGGGGAATTAGCTCAGTTGGGAGAGCGACTGGCTGGCAGCCAGTAGGTCAGCGGTTCGAACCCGCTATTCTCCATTAAGGCGCGAATTGATGTTCGCGCTTTTTTTGTTTCTTGAACTTTAAGCCTGCGGAAAACAGCAGGCGTGAAGAGGCGATTTTCTGTCATCGCGCCGAAAAACGCGCGTTTCCTACGGGCTGCGCGGATGAAAACCGACGCCGCGTTCTCAAATGAAGGTTGGAATTAAATCCGTTTTCGCGAAACGGGAATGGCCGATTTACCGAACGGCGCGGAACGCGAGGTTTCTGAAAAAGACAGCGCGCAAAGGTGACGGCAGCTCGCCCCTCGAGAGAAATTAACGGGAAACCAAGGTTTTAGGCCATTTGTTTCCCGAAAGATATTTCAGGAAGTCCGCTTACGGTTTCTCTTCCAGTTCCACGAACGGATATTCCATTCCATCTTTTTCAGCGCGCCATCCGATCTTGACACGTGAAATGAACCAGTCCTTTCCGTGCGTATTATTTCCCTGAAAGAAAAGCCAGGTCTGGCCGTTATCGTCCAGAAACACTCCGGGATGACCGGATTCGGAGGCATTCCACTGCCCCTTCGGACCGTTGGGGATAAACGGAACCGTCCAGAGGCGCGTCCACTGAATCCCGTCCGTGCTGACCGCGACGCCGATCTGCTGCGGGTCATTATTGAAACCGCCCGCGTAGAACATAAAGAGTTTTCCATTGCGTTCGATAACAGTCGGCGCCTCAATGCACCGTTTTTCCCAAGGCAGTTCCGGTTTCAAAATGGAATCGGTGAAAGTCTGTTTCCAGCGCGCTTTCGTGAGTTCCACTCCCGGAGTGCCTTCCGCGACGATAACCTGCTGGATTTTCCCGGCTTTGTCGCGCGTTACTCCGTAAAGCAGTCTTCGTCCGTCGGAGGTTTCAATAAGGTCCGCGTCAATCACGCGGCCGTTATTCCAGTCACCAGCGGGAGTGAAGATTGGATTTTCCGGATGAGGAGTAAAATTGATTCCATCATTGGAAACCGCCATGCACAGCGCGTGTTTTTTTCCGGGTCTCCAGCATTGGTAAATGATAATGACCTGGTCCTTGACGACTTTAACGTATGGCGCGGTAATTTCCCACTCAGAGTCCTGAAGCGGCTGAATGTGCCCAATCAGTTTCCAGTTGATCAGGTCCTCACTTTGCGCGATACCGGTAATCCAGCCGGGACGCGGCGACTGCCCCTTAATCGGCGGTCTGGAAAAGTAGAGCCAGTACTTTCCCTTGAATCGAATCACATAGGGATCTTTGGAATAGTCATCAAGCCCTGCCCACTTCATTACCGGATTGGCCAAAGGGGGAAAATCAGCCGGGGTAATTGACGTGAGATTCTCGGGAGTCGGAAAAACACAGGGAATTTTTGGAGAGGCGGATTCCGCGGAAAGCGCGCATGCCGTCAAAACAAAAAACATGAATAAAATACTTTTCATTGGATACCTTCGGGTTGGAGTGAGAAAAAATAATGAATTACCACTAAATTTACTCCGTTCCGTGTTTTTTGTCAAGGGGCGGGGACTTTTTTTACGCGCCGTTAAAAAATTTGACGCCGGGTATTTACGAATGCCGGAAAATTTGCTATAATATGAAAAAACAGAGGATAAACCATTCGGAAACGCCAATTCCAAATCCCCTGACATTCGTTTTTTAGGAGATCATTTTATGAAAAAATTATTTTTCGCGTTTACCGCGATTCTTGTTTCCGCCTGTTCCTGCCTTTTCGCGGCGGAAGAACAGGACCTGTTTCCATTTCTGATTTCGTATGACGGACCGCGAAATGTCACGAATATGTCCCATCTGCTTGAGGCACCGGCCGGCAACGGCGGCTTCATTCGTGTCGAGAACGGCCATTTCGTCAACGACAAAGGCCGCGTCCGTTTCCACGCCACGAACCTGACCGGCCCCGCGAACTTTCCGACTCACGAACAGTCCGACCTCCTGGCGGAGCGTCTTGCCCGATTCGGGATTAACTGCGTGCGTCTGCACTATTTCGATTCCGCCTACGGCACCTTCCTCTTCGAGTCAAAGCCGGGGATCATCGACATTAACGACAAAACCCAAAAGATTCTTAACGCGGAACAGCGTGACCGCCAGGACTATCTTATCGCCGCTCTGAAGAAAAAAGGAATCTACGTAAACATGAACCTTCACGTTGCCCGATATTGGGACGAACGTGACGGTTTCGTCAAGGGTGGTCCCTGGGCGAATAAAGGGACGGATAACTGGGAACCGCGCATGATTGAAGAGCAGAAAAAATACGCGCGGGAATTACTGACGCACAAAAACCCCTATACCGGGCTGCGATACGTTGAGGAACCGGCAATCGCGATGATTGAGATCAATAACGAGAACGCGCTCTGGAATCAGTATCGCCGCGGCGGAATGGATCGCCTTCCGAAAGTTTACGCGGACGAATTTCAGCGTCAATGGAATGTCTGGCTCTCGAAAAAATATGGTTCTGACAAAGCCCTTCACGAAGCGTGGAAAGGTGAAAGCATCGCGCTGCATGACGAACAGATTCCTGAAGGCAAATTTACCGCGCCGATTCAATTTGACGGCAATCCGTGGTTCCTCCTGACTCAAAAACGCGGAACGAGCGAGGCGGTCAGCGCCAACGGCGTGCTCACCCTGGACGTGAAAAAAAGCGGGGATAAATTCCCGAAAATTCACCGCAAGGTGAGCGTCAAAAAAGACGGCGTCTATACCGTGTCATTCCGAATTCGCCGTTTGGACGGGCAAGGAGACGCTGAACTTGGACTTGCCCTGGCGGAAACGGCAAATGGCTGGGATTCACTCGGACTGCACGTGACTTTCAACGTCGGAAAAGAATGGAAAGACGTTTCATACTCGATCTACGCGGAAGATGACGGCGTAAAGCCGGAGATTCAGGTAACCCGTTTCCCCGTCGGCAAATATGAAATCGCGGATTTCTCCTTCCAGTCCGGCGCGAAAGGCTTCACGCCCGCCGGGTCCCTGAAAGACGCCTCAATCCCCGTCATTAAATCTTCCGATTTCGCCATTCCTCCCATGAAAGCCGATTTCACCCAGTTCCTCTGCGACACGGAATACGCCTACTGGTACGGAATGTTCCGCTTCATTCACGATGAACTCAAAGCGCCGCAGCCAATCTCCGGAACGCAGCTGAATTACTCGCCTTCCTCCATTCAGGCCGCCCTGGATTACGTTGATCACCACGCCTACTGGCTTCATCCTTCGGTCCACAGCAATTGGGAAATCGGAAACCGTCCGATGGTGAACAGTATCTTGAACTGCGTCACCGGCATGTCGGGACAACGTGTTGCCGGTAAACCCTTTACCGTCAGCGAGTATAATCATCCGTTCCCCAACTATTACGGCGCGGAGGGACAGCCCATGCTGCGCGCCTACGGCGCGTTTCAGGATTGGGACGGGGTTTTCGAATATACCTACAATCACTCGCCCGATTT
This sequence comes from Thermoguttaceae bacterium, assembly GCA_017408405.1. Classification (GTDB taxonomy): domain Bacteria; phylum Planctomycetota; class Planctomycetia; order Pirellulales; family Thermoguttaceae; genus RGIG3701. The sequence goes on along the minus strand of JAFQUP010000048.1, from coordinate 59,428 downwards.
CCAGCCGACCAAAAACACGTACTTTTTCAGCATGATTTGCCGTACGGACGTTTTGGCGCATATTCCGGCCTGCGCCGCCATGTTCCTGCGCGGTGACGTTCAGAAAGCGAAACAGTGCGTCACGGCCAATATCTCCGACAAAACGGAATTCGACAAACTCCGCAAAGGACAGGGAATCAGCGTGGGAATCACCTCCGCCGGACTCAGCGGAAGCCTCCCCCTGCTCCACCAGACGCAGGTCGCGCTTCACGCCGGGGAAGATAGCGTTTCCGGAGTGGAAAATCCCAATGAAGAGCTGGACGCGATGAAAAATCTTATCGTCAGCGATACCGGAGAGTTGGTTTGGGATAATCAGACTCCGGGAAAAGGAGTTTTCCTCGTGCGTTCGCCAAACACGAAACTTTTCACCGGCTTCCCCGAAGGAAAAACCTTTGACCTGGCGCACGGGGTTTCCATCGCTATCGGTAAAACGCGCATGAACTGGGCCACGGTTTCGCTTACTTCACGTAACGCGAATGGGTTTGGACTGAACGGCGCCTCAAGCATACTCCTCACCGCGACCGGTTATTGCGGAAACGCGGGACAGATCGCGGAAGAGCGTCCCGGGAACAAAATCCACTTCACCACCTGGGGAGATGGACCGGTCGTCGCGGAAGGAATTCCCGCGGTCGTGACTTTGCCGGCGGAAATCGCCAATGTCAAAGTTTACGCTCTGGATCAGAGAGGAGACCGAAAAGCCGAAGTACCCGTCACGGCCAACGTGAACGGAAAAGCCGTCATTTCGATTGACCCAAAATACCAGACGATTTGGTACGAAATCGAAATCACGAAATAGTTTGAGATTCAAACCAGCCCCTGCCCCGAATTCAGCAGGGGCTGCTCTTTTTTTCTTTCGACTCTCTTTTCATTCAATAATCGTTCGCGGCAATTCTCTTCCTGAAAATCCCGGGCCGACGGACTGTCACTCGCGTCTTTTCAGATTTTTCATGGTTTTCGTTCGGCGGAAGGGCCTGAATCCATCCGTTAAAATACGCGATACGGTTTCAGAGGAAACAGAAGATGAAGCCTTAAAATCCAAAAGAAGACGCGCGTTCCAAACGGCCCGCGCGTTTAACCAAAAGCAGCGAAAGCTGGAGGGACAATAAGCCGGATTTTGTGAACGGACCATGGCCCGAACGATAGTCATTTATCTAGGGCGTCCATTACTGAACGTCTCCAGCTGCCTACCCGAAAGTCACCGTGCCGGACAGACACGGGAGAACAAGCGAAAACTCATTCTGCTTCTCTCTGTTTGGCATTGCACCCAGTGGGGTTTACCTTGCCGACGCAATCACTTGCCTCGCGGTGAGCTCTTACCTCGCCATTTCACCCTTACCCTGAAAATCAAAATCGTTTCAAGGCGGTATTTTTTCTGTTGCACTTTCCCTGGCCTCACGACCGGTGGACGTTATCCATCACTGTGTCCTGCGGTGTCCGGACTTTCCTCATCGACGCGAAAAAAACTTTCACGCCTCCGCGACTATCCTGTCCCTCAAAATTTATTCTACCCTTTTTCAAAATATTGTCAAGGGGGAGGAATTGGAGAATCGGTTTTGAGCAGAAAACTGGCGGGAAACAGACGGAAGACGCGCGAAATGAGAGAATTTGAGGGAAAACGCCAAATAAAAAAAGAGTTCGCCCCCGTTCATCGCTGAACTTGAGGCAGAACTCTCACGTTCTCATTTTATTGGTTTAATGAACGTCAGTTCGCGTACCATTTTTTGCTCGGAACGGTCACGTTCTCACGGATCCTGGAAAGATCCTTTTCGGCAGCGTTCTGGACCATTTCCCACGGATTGATGGAGACACCGCCCGTCACGAACATGATGGAACCGCCTTTACGCGCCAAAACAGAGGTGCTCGCGACATGACGCGGAACATTCTGACGAACAGCGCGAACGTCTTTCATGCTCATCATCGGAGCCAAAGAAGCGCCCATCTGGTTCATCACGTCCTTTTCCGCGATAATCGCAGCGACCAGCGCGCAGTCCATGCAGTTGCGAAGCTGACCGAAAATCGGTTCCGCTTTGGCCAGTTCATCGTAGTTCTCGGTCATTTTGTCGGCCCACTGCTGGAACGCGGAAGATTTTTTGGCGGCCTGGCGAACGACCTGATTTCCGTCAAAGAAATCCGTGTCGGTCATCGTGACGACTTTACCGCCCGTAAGCGACCAGGTCAGACGGTCAGAATCGCAGGAAATGGCATCATAGTTGGGAGCAAGCCACCAACGGGGAAGCGCACCATTCTGAGAGGGAGATTTCATCATGCTCACGAATGAGGGAATCGCGCGGACCGGGGATTTGGTGACGCCCATGGAAATCTGCTTCATGCGGAAGTCCGCCGCCGCCATGACGTAAGCGAAATGAGAGGACGGATCAATGCCGTGAAGCGTGACAGTCTGCAGACCAAGTGATTCTTCCATTCCTTTGGCAATGACCTGCGGATTCGCGGAAGGATTAACGCTCGAAGCGAACTGGCTCATGCGCTGGAGGCCCTCTTGCGTCGGATCGATTGAAACGGAGAAGACCGTACGGACTTTACCCGTCGCGGCTTCAATCGCGGCAGTGAGATCGTCAAGCAGCATGACGGGTTTCCCGGAGTTTTTACCAACCATGACACCCTGCGGCCCCACTTCCCAGCCTTCCGCCGGACCAACCAGAACGATATCCTGCTCTTCCGGATAAACCAGAACATACTCAATCGCGGTCAAACCGCCAAGATAACGCGCGGAATCCGGGATTTCCCTGCCTTCCGCCTCGCATTTGGCAAGATACGCGTTCAGCGCCTTCAGAGATACTTTACGCGATTCAACCTGCTTGTTCAGGCCCTTGGAAATGGGAAGGAGACCATCGTTAATCTCCTTGCGGAGCCGCGTCATGTCTTCGGAAGCAGCCTGGGAAAGCATACCGTCCGCGTCAATCATGACACCGCCAACGGCGGAATCACTCGTATCGTAGGACTGAGCGTTCACATTTACGCTAAAAAAGAGAGCAGTCAGAACCGCCAATGAAAATAATGTGCGACGAAGCATATTTTACTCCTCATTCTGTCATCCGCATGGATGATTAATGAAATTCATACCTGGTTAAGTTCCCGTGATGAAACACTGGAAGCTTTTCGTTTATTCCATATCGTATATCATACACCAAATTTCGGGAAATGAAACCTCAAAATTTTAAAACCAGAGTATTTTTTTATGAAAAAAAGGCATTCTTTTTGTTTCAATCCACGTTTAAGGAAAACTCTTCGAAACTGTTTTAATTGGATTATCTCCTTTTTTTTATCCAGCTCGGATTTTTTAATACTTTTTCGCCTGATTATTTTTAATGAACTGAATTTTTGACTCACTATTTACTTTCTCTTAACCGGAATTTATTTAAAATACGTTTATTCCGTTTCACTTCCTTTCCGCTTCAATAAAATACTTTCAGACTCCTCATTCTCCCCGGAAGTTTTTTACCGGGATTTAAGCCGGGATTTAAGCCGGGATTTAAGCCGGGATTTAAAATGAAAGCAATGAAAGCGAAATAAAAACAGAAAATCGGGGACAACTTCATTTTTCATGAATCAAGCGTCCTCGATTTTCAGAGATAGAATGAGAATGGCTCCCGGCGGAGGCAAAGATAAATTTTCAGAATCGGTCAATGACCTCCCTAAAGTCGGCAATGACTTCATGCGGATAAGCGGAATAATCTCTTCCCTCTGAATTGACCAGAATCAAACGTCCGGCATTCGCGGCCTCCGCCGCCTTGATTCCAGGAGGAGAATCCTCAAAGATCAGAACGTCTTCGGGATTCCGCCCAATGATTTTCATCGCTTTGAGATACATATCGGGAGCGGGTTTGCCGGAAACCGTTCCGTCGAGATAAACGATGTCCTCAAATCGGAACCAGCGGTCAAGCCGCGCGTATTCGTAAAAGAAATCAACGTTTGTCCTGGGCGAAGCCGTCGCGATGGCGCAAGGCATTCCAATCGATTTAAGCCGGTTGAGGAATTCTTCCGCGCCGGGAGCGAGATCAAGACCTCTCTCCCGACAAATTTTTCGATAAAGAGCTTCCTTCTTTTCCGCCTCTTCGTAAACTTCCGCCGGTGAAAGAGTTCCCCGAAAAAGAATTTCAAAAATGTCCTCATTGGGTTTACCATAAATTTTCTGGTAAAACTCATCAAGAGTAAGAGACAGTTCGTGCTCCGCGCAATATCTCATCCACGCTTCAATATGAAGCTGAGTATCCCAAAAAAGGGTACCGTTAAAATCGAAAACTATTCCGGAACAAATCATAAACAGCGAATAAAATAAATGTCAGAAAATGAAATATTTTCCGCTCACGACACTTAAAAATCAATGGAATTGAGGTTGACGGATTTGGAGGAGTCATCCTGACGAACTTTGCGGCTCAAAACGGCGGCGTCATACCACGTAAAACTAAGTTCCTGATCGCACGCGTGTTTCGCGAACTGGCGAAAAAGCTCCTCACGATTTCTTTCATTAAATAAAAAAACGTAACGCTCAGAACCTTTGGTCAACGCAAGGACATTTACTTCCTGACTCACAAAAAACTTCCTTTCTGTGACTAATCGATAAAAATTTCCAAAAAAATCAACCGGAAACGCCCCTGAAACAGGGACCGACCCTTGATTTCTTTTCATATTAGGGTAAAATAAAAGCAAATATCAATCCGCGATAAATTTCCCTGTTAAGTTTATCGTCAAAACTTACCCATTTGTTGAGCTTTTACAGAAATTTATTTCCTGAATTTTATGAGCAGTTCCATTAAGAGAAATCCGACGCGTGAAGTTCGAATCGGTTCAATATTCATCGGCGGCGGGCATCCGGTAGCGGTTCAGACCATGTGCGCGACGAAAACGCAGGATGTTGAAGCGACATTCGCGCAGATTGTTCAGTTGACGGAAGCTGGAGCGGCGATCGTGCGTGTCGCGTGCGATTCGGAGAATGACGCGGCCGCGCTCGAGTGTCTCTCCGGAAAAATTCGGGAATTGGAGCCAAAACTGCGTGAAAAGATTAACATTTCCGTGGATCTTCAGGAAAACTACCGCATCGCGGAACGGATCGCTCCGTTCGTCGCGAAAATCCGCTATAATCCGGGACATCTTCATCACGCGGAACGAGAAACGCCCTGGCGGGAGAAGGTCCGATGGCTGGTCTCCGTCGCCCGAAAACATGATCTCGCGTTGAGAATCGGCATTAATTGCGGGTCGATCGATCCGTCCAAAAAAGCGGAGGAAAACCCCATTTTCGCAAGCGCTCTCGATCATGTCTCGTGGATGCGCGAGCTGGATTTCGATCGTTTTTGCGTTTCCTTAAAGGATTCGGATCCAGCCAATGTTCTTGAAATCAATCGTCAATTCGCGAAAATTTATCCTGAAATTCCGCTTCATCTCGGAGTAACGGAAGCCGGAGTGCCGCCGATTGGCATCGCGAAAAGCAGAGCGGCCCTTGAGCCTCTTCTTTTCGAAGGAATTGGCGATACGCTGCGCATTTCATTGACGGTTTCCAACGACCGGAAAAAGGAAGAAGTTGAGGCAGGCCAAGCTCTGCTCCGTGATGTCGCGGAAGGAAGGCGGACGGTAACTGAAGGATGGAAGCACGAAGGACTGAATATCATCAGCTGCCCCAGCTGTTCACGGGTTCAAAACGGCCGTTTTGTTGAGCTGGCGGCCCAGGTTCATGAAATGACCGGATACGCGCGCGAGTATCCTTTGACCATTGCCGTGATGGGATGCCGCGTAAACGGACCTGGCGAGACGGATCACGCGGATCTTGGACTTTGGTGCGGCCCGGAATGCGTGAACCTGAAATGCCGCGGCGTTTTGCTGGGAAGTTTTCCGTATGGAGAGATTCTGGATAAACTCAAGGAACAGCTGGATCTTCTCATCGCGCGTATTGATGAAAAATCCCTTTAACGAATTTAAGTGTTTAAATTGGTTCCTGGCTGAGGGGTAAAGATACTGTCCGGTCTCATTCCGCGAGAAGCCCCAAAAGGAGTGAACGGGATGAGTGAGTCGTCTGTTTTTTCAAGAAAGAACGCTTAAGCGTGAATTCTTGAGAATTCAGGGTTTTGAATCCGGATCAGGCAGGCTTTCGGGAGGTTGGGTGACTTCGCGAATTTCAGCCGGAACACATTTCAATCAAGGAGAAAATCGTGAATAAAGAAGAACTTAAAGCCGCCGCGCTTCAGTATCACGCGGAACCCGTTCCGGGAAAAATTGCCGTGCGCACGACGAAACCGTGCCTGACGGCGGATGAGCTTTCGCTCGCGTATACTCCGGGCGTAGCGGTCCCCTGCCTCGAAATCAAAGAAGACGAGGAGAACGTCTGGAAGTATACCGCGCGCAGCAATACCGTGGCGGTCGTTTCGGATGGAACGGCCGTTCTGGGCCTTGGGAACATTGGTCCGGAAGCGGGAATGCCGGTAATGGAAGGAAAAGCGGTTCTCTTCAAGCGTTTCGCGGATATTGACGCAATGGCCCTCTGCATTGGAAAGGTATTCAATGAAAAAGGGCGGACCGACGCCGCGAAAGTGATTGAAACGGTGGAACGCCTTGAGCCTTCATTTGGCGGCATCAATCTTGAGGACATTGGTTCACCCGCCTGTTTTGAAGTGGAACAGACCCTTAAAAAGCGGATGAATATCCCGGTTTTTCACGACGACCAGCACGGGACGGCCATCATTTCCCTGGCGGCGATCATTAACGCCCTGAAAATGGTGGGCAAGGACATCGCCAAATGCCGTTTTGTGGTGAACGGCGCGGGAGCTGCCGGAATCTCATGCAGTGAACTTTACGTCACGGCAGGAGCTGACCGCAAAAATTTCCTGATGTTTGACAGCAAGGGAGTCATCAGCACAAAACGAACGGACCTGAACGCGGAAAAAGCGCGTTTTGCCGCGGATACGGAAGTGACTTCGCTGGCGGAGGCGCTGATTGGAGCGGACGTTTTTCTCGGATTGAGCGTTGGAGGCTGCGTGACGCCTGAAATGGTCAAGTCCATGGCACCAGGAGCGATTATTTTCGCCATGGCCAACCCGGTACCGGAGATTGATCCGGCACTCGCCCGCGACGCGGGTGCGGCTGTCGTCGGAACGGGAAGAAGCGATTTCCCGAATCAGATCAATAATGTGCTTGGATTTCCCGGAATTTTCCGAGGAGCGCTTGACGTTCGCGCGACGGACATTAATGAGGAAATGCAGTTGGCCGCCAGCCGCGCTATCGCGGAAGTGGCCTGCGAGAAAGTTCCTGAAGACCTGAAAGAGTATTTGAGAGTCGCCTATCCCGCTGATTACGCGGCTGGAATTTTTGATCCGGAGATGCCGCTTTCAAGCGATTACGTGATTCCCAAACCGTTTGATTTCCGAGTCGTTCCGCGTGTTGCCCGCTATGTGGCCGAAGCGGCGATGAAGACTGGCGTCGCCAAAATCGCCATTGATGATTTAGACGCGTATGAATCTGAAGTTACGGCCAGGATTCGCCGCTCCAATCAACAATAGGTTCTGAGCGAGTTCAATTTGGCAATCTCGAAAAACCGAATTTCCCAACACGATGACGCGAAATTTCCAATTTGTGAAAATTTCTGGGATACCGTATCATCGTGTTGGCCATTTGGACGCGATTTCGCGTTAAATCGGCCCTTTTTGCCGTTCCATCCTTTCAGCAATTTCCTTTCCATTCCTCAGGAGAAAAAAATGACTCAGCGTATTTTTTTGCTTGCCGTTCTCGTTTTTTTTGGTTCCCTGATGCCGGGTCTTCCGGCCTCCGCGCAGGAAACACTCCAAAAGCCCTCCGAGATGCCGAAACCGCTCCTCGCGCCGGTCGTCGGACATCGCGGTTTTTCGTATGATTTCCCGGAAAACACCGCGCTTTCCAGTGCCGAATGCGCGAAGACAGGCGCGCACGGCTGCGAGTGCGACCTGATGGTCACGAAAGACGGCAAGGTCGTTCTCTTCCACGACGGACGCACCAACCGAAAAGTGCGCGACGCGGCAGGCGAACCGGTTTTCGGCAGGATCGCCGACTACGATTTTGAAACGCTGCGCACCTTCGACGTCGGACTCTGGAAAGGCGAGCAGTTCCGCGGCACGAAAATCACGACGCTCGACGAGTACCTCGACGCGCTCAAGGGCACGGACTGCCTTCCCGTCTTCGAGCTGAAGACATGCCCGCCCGACCCGGTCGTGAAAGCCGTTGAGGAACGCGGTCTGGAAAAAGCGTGCATTTTCATCTCCGCCTCCCGTTTTGTTCGGGAACGCCACCCTGAAATCAGCACGGCGGTCCTTCTCGGAAAAGCGGAAAACGTGACGGACGCCGACCTGCCGAACTATCTCGAAAATCTCCTGACGCAGAACCTCACGAACGTCGTGGACATCCACCACTCCCGCGTCACGCCGGAGATCGCGAAGGAACTGAAGGCCCGCGGAATCTACATTATGGTCTGGACCGTCAACGACCCGGCCCGAATGGAAGCCCTTTACCGAATGGGCGTCGACAGCATTACGACCGACCGGCCGGACGCCGCGCTGGAAATCTACAGAAAAATCCAGAGCGAAAAATAGAAAGCGAAACAGTTTGAACACTTTTGAACCGGTTTCCGCCGGAGTTCTTCGCGCGCGGGAGAAAATGGAAACGCCGCGTCTTCCCATTCTCCCGCGTGAAGCAGAAACTCAAAGTAAATTCCATACGGAAAAGACTTCCCCCCTGCCCTTCCGCGAAGGGGTTTCTCATGAAAAACATTAGATTCTCTTCCCCGTTTTGATTTTTCTCGCCTCCATATTCGCGCGGACTCCAATATCGGACGACGAGGCAGCTCCAGCTGAAACCTCCGTCATCCGTCCGGAGATCATCGGCACGAACACGCCGCGCGGTCCCGCATTCGCGTCATTTTCAAAAACCACGGTACCGATGAATCAGCACGCGGCGCAGTCCTCGAAAATCTCGGAGCCGCAGTCCTCGTTCACCGCGTTTACCCGAGATTTTCGAGTTTTTCGGGAATTATTTTTTGCTGTTCGCGCGAATCTGGTACATCGTACGGCCAATTTCCCGAACTTTGGCGATTATTTCAGGATACGGCGTGTCGCCAATATCGACCAGGCCGATTTGGTAGTTCTCACCGTCAAACCGGCCAGTGGTCGGCTGCGCGCCGTACTGGAACCAGTGCGTACCGACGATCGCGGGATTTTCGAGCGCGGAACGAACGTACCCATAGTACTTTTCCGCGCGTTCGTTCTGGTCTTTCGCGCCGCGCAAGCCGGTATGGAAGACGCCGCGGTCAAGAGCACCGAAGTGGAATTCGCCGATGATGACCGGCATGTCGATTCCCTGGGGCAGTTTGAAGTTTTCCAGATGTTCTTCGTACCGATTATAGCTCATGACATCAACGTATTTCGCCATGGCGTAGGCGGCCGAGTCGCAGGTCCACGCGAAACGGCAGCCCAGATCGAGCGTTTCCGGCGCGCCGGCACGGAGTTCCTCGTGGATCACCGCGAAGTATTTCTCCGCGATGACGGAATAGAAAGCGTCCAGATCCGGATTGAGAGCGGGATCTTTCGGAACCACGGCGGAGTTCAGGATCGCGTTCCAGTCCGCGTACGCGGTTTTCCACGCCTGATTGAGTTTTTCGACGGTACCATACTTTTTCTGAAGGAAGTTCACGAACTCGATTTTGGCCGGCTGGTCCGCGGGCGAGGCGAGAGCCGCACGTGCCAGTGAATACTGACCGCCCCAGGAAAGTTCGTTATTCACGAACGCGCCGACGCAGTAGGGACTGTTGAGCGCTTCCTGATTCCATTTCACGGAGTTTCGGATCGACACGCGGAATTCATCGGTAAAGGGATCCGGGAACTTGCCCCAGTATCCTTCGGAGCCTTCGATCGCGCGTCCGCCGGCGGAAAGCGTCACGACGTACGGCGTTTTCTGCATCTTGAAGATCTCGCCGCTCGACCAGTTTCCAATCGTGTTCATTCCCCAGCTCGCGAGCCGTTCGTGGGCTGATTCACTGTGCCGCGCCGCGAAATCAGGACCGTATTTGCGTTCGAGATTCGCTTTCGTCCAATTGAACGTGCGAAATTCCCCCTTTCCTCCGTAAAATCCGATATGCGTCCAGCCTTTTCCGTAAAAAGGCGAGTCTTTCGGCAGGTCCTCAAAGTAATGCTCGCGTTCGGAGATTGGTCCGTTTCCGTTCGACATTCCGACGCAGTCCGTCCCGTGCGACCAGAAAAGATGGCCTTCAGGAGTGACGAGCCACCAGTTCCCGCCAACCTTTTCGACGCGGAAACGTCCGGTCGCCTTAAGTTTCGGCCCGTCGCTCCAGCCGCCGTATTTATCCCAGTTTCCAGGGCGCGGATTTGCCGCGATGTCGGCTTTTTCAGCCTTAATCCGCTCCGCGAACTCAGCATCCGAGTGAATCTTGCCGGGCCAGTCTTCGTACTTGAACTGCCCGTAACGGTCAATCATTGGGAAGAATTCCTCCGGAGCCATTTTCATCCATTCCGCGGTCGGAGTCTGCTTTTCACCTTTAATGGCTTTGATTGAATAGACTCGGAATTTTGTCCCGCGATTCTGCTCGCCGACAAAAATGAAGAATGAGACAACGTTCCTCCAGTCAAGTGAAGCGGCCCCCAAACGTGAACCGCCAGGCAGCCCGCGCATGCCGACGATTTTTCCCTGAAGCTGTTTCGGGAAAGAGGCCGGGAGTTCAACTGAAAAAACCCCGCGAGTTTGGGCAGGAACTTTAATATTCTGGGTAAACCAGTTGGCATTATTCTGTTTCGCGGCCGGGTCATCAATTCGAACGCAGAAAGAAATTTCTTTAGTACTGAGATTTTCCATCTCAATCAGGATTTTTGAGCAGCCTTCAAGATTCCAGTTTCCTGTCCAAACCGGTCCGGGCCACTGGTAGTTTTTTCCATGGGCATCGAACTCAAAGTAAGAGAGATCCGGAGCTTTGGTTAATTCAGCGGCGTTCAGATGGAAAGCAGTATTCGAGGCAGGTGAGAAGATCGTCACTTCATTTTTCTGAATTTCATTTTTGGTAAAGTTTTCCGGTGCGGCAGCGGAGATGGACGCGGTTTCGCAGCCAAACGGTGAAAAACCTGAAATCAGGAGAGCCGCGGCCGCGGGGATGAAAATGTGGTTTCGCATAAAAATCCTTTCTGAATGAAAAAGGCAGGATGGGTTGGTTAATTACTCGAATACTGAAAAGGTAAAGGATTGGCGCGGCAGATTCGTTTCGGTTTTCCGTCACGGTTCCTTTTTTTCAGCTTTAACGTGGAAAAGGCGGATTTGCCCTTTGGGAACTTCACATTCCAGAGACGCCTGCGGCTTAAGCGAACGCGCAGGCTCTCCATTTCGCAAATCTTTTATCTGGTACGAAAGGTGCGATTGAGGCAGCTTAATCGAAACTTCCGGCAGTGCTCCGTCCGGATTACCCGCCAGCAGGAGGAACTCGGAGGAATTTCCGAACGCGGAGTAGAGAATGTTCGGGTTGGAACCGGAAATTTCAATGAGTTTCCCATTCGCCAAAAGGTTTTCGTACGGGCGAATTTGCGCCAATGCTTTAGCGTGAAAGAAAAAATCAAGCGGAGTGTCAAAATCCGCGAAACAGTAGTAGGTGATGCCGCGCGCTCCATTTAAAAACGACTCAAGGACCATGAATTCCATCATTTCCGGGTCAAACTCACCGTAACATCCAGCGGAAAGCCATGGAATAATCTGGCGATTTTGGAGGAGAATGTGGTTTTCCCGGATATTTTTATGGACATCTTTTTCTCGTCCGGCAACATAAAGCGAGGGCATCGCGAGATGAATTGAATTTGGGTAAGTGTCTTCAAAACGTTCGATCGCGTAGTGAGGCCTGGCAGGCTGCCGCGCGTACGAACCGACGACAGGAAGAGGGATTCCAGCTTTTTCCGAGCCGCAAACGGCAGCGCGGAAGAGGTCAGCCGTGATTTCCCGTCCCTGAGCAAAGAGAAATTCCTCAAGTGTCAGGTCTGGATTTTCTTTTCGCGCTTCCTCGAATATTTTTTGGCAGCGTTGGCAGTTTCGGGCACTTTGCGAGGCATTATGCCAGCATTCAATATCAAAAAAGAGAAAGTCCGGGCGGGTACGGCGAACACATTCCGCGACACGGTCCATTTCCTGCTGATACGCTTCTCCACGGTAAGTAGGGCAAAGGTTTTTTCCTGGCTTGGCAGGGTCCTGACAGAATATTTCATTTCCATCCGCTTTACCGTTCATCATCACGTGAAGAGGAGATTCGTTCATGACGACGTTGAAACCGGCATTTCGCGCGTTTTCCAGAAAGGCTTCATTGGCAGCGTTTTTTTCATTTTCCTTTGCCCAGTAACGAGGAAAAGAGGAGACGGCGTTGAAACCCAGTTTACGGAAATTCTCAAAGAAATTCGGCCATTCTTTTTGTTCCTTTTCACCCATCCAGGCGAGACTGACGTGAAGTTTTTGAAACGGTTTAATTTCGGGAAGAGTTTCAACACGGATTGGAAGTTCCGTTTTGAATTGCTCTTTTCCGCCGCAGCGTGCGTAAAGAATGACAGACGGGAAAATTTTTTGAGCAGCTACCCGTTTTTCCAGACTAAAGTAAAGTTTTGGGAGCAGGAATCCATTCGCTCGCTTTTCCACCGGATAAACGAATCGCAGATACGGTATCCTCCGGTCAGTTTGAATTGGCGTACCGGCAACGTTCCACTGGGGCGGGATTTGGTCAGGATTTCCAGCGGTAACGCGGATTCCCTGAGGAACCTCAATGACCATTTCAACGTTTTCAGTATTTGAGCCGGAAGAATCTCGAAGATCCGTCATTTGAAAGTGCTGTGGAATTTCCATGCCAGCCACGATTCCCAATTCATGCCAACGGGTTGAAAGAATGACTCCATCAAGCGGAAATTGACGCGGCGGAGTACTGAACGCGGTATTGAATCGGGGATTTTGTTTCGTTTTGGCCTTAACCAGGACCAGTTCATCGGAAAAGACGCTTGCCGTGGCCCCGGTGATTTTCAGGAGAACATACCGCGCTTCCGCGTTGACTGCGAGCTGGAAAGGGTAGGCGCGCGTTTCGTATTTTTCGGCGTTTTCCTCAAGAAAGTAAAAACGTTCCCAATCCGCTTGCGCGGCTTCGCACGGCATGAGTTTTTCCATGGCTGAAGTTTGGAAAAAGTCTTTTCCGTCGTTAGAGACCCAGACTTCAAATTTTTTCGGATAGCGAAAATTGTGGCTGGTTCCACCCAGGCATCGGATGACCGCTTTCTCAATTGGCTGGGAAGTTTCAAGATCTATCAGGAGAAAACGTTCCAGCCCATCCGCGAAATACCAGCCGACACATTTCGAATCAAACCAGAGCCGATCGTAGTGAGCCGTCGTGAGGAGTCCGTCCGTGAGGTCGATTGAATCCGTATTCCCGACTACCGTCAAACGATAATCCGGAGCGGGAACGAGCAGGACTTTTTTTCCAGCGGCAAGATTTTCCCCCGCGGATCGTTCCGTCCAAAGTTCACGGTCGAGTTTTTTTTGAGTCTCAAGACGCTCTTTTTTCTGTGATTCGGTTTCGGCGTTTTCCGCCTTCAGATGAAAAGCCGGAAAAAGAAAAAGATAAAAAACGGAAATGAAAACGGGAATGAGAAAGGAGAGCGGGTATTGAGCGCTCGTGATGAAATTAACCTTGAATTGGCGGGGGAAAAAATTCATGGAAATCCCTTTCAAATTAAAGAATGAAAGTTGATGGGAAGGGGAATCAAAATCGACAGGGTTGGAGGAATTTTTTATTCATGATTTTGATTCGGCGTAATGATTTTTGGGTTGAACATGAAATTTTGGGATTGATGAAGCGAACATTTGCCGCGAATCATGAAGGAGACGTTGAGAATTGACTGTTTTTGGGCCTCTTTTCACTTAACTGCAAATGAAACAGGCGGGAATTGAAATGAGCGCAAGGCCAAAATCCCCAACGGACAAACGACTGAAAACAGGAATAAAGAATTTCTTCCCATTTTTTCCAATTATACTCGATCAAAAGAAAAAATCAAGAGTTCCGGAAATAAGAAAATTAAAAATTTTGACAGAAACAAAATATGAAAAACCGAGTCTCATGCCTGATGGAGAAATGAAAATGCGGCGTTTTTTCGGTACTTGACAATAAAAAATTTTTTGTTAAAATTAAAGAAACTTCCCAAGACTCAGTCCCAGAAAAACGGATAAATTTGAAATTGCCCGCGTTCCCGAAAGTCCCGCGTATTTCTGAATATTCTGAACTCCAGGCACTTGGTCAAAACCCAAAACTCTCACGTTTTTCTTCGCGGAAAACCGTCTGGGGAAGACTCCTTAAAATTTGATGAATATTTTTAAGTCCCAATTTTTCCTTCCTTATTATTTTTTTGGGAGAATCATAATGAAATTTTTCAGGTTTAGTTCTTTATTTTTAGCCGCTGCCTCCTGCCTGGCCGCAGCGCTTCCCTCATTCTCGGAAGAGGCAGAACTTCCCACGAAGGAAGACGCTCATTTCTGGAATCAAACGCATGTCGAATCCCTGAAATTAGTTCCGCTTAAAACGGTTTGTTTTGATTCGCCGGAATTTGTGAAAGGCTGCGCCGGATTTAATTTCTGCTCTTTGGAGTGGAAAGACGGAATTCTGGCAGGGGAAGCTACTGGAAGCGATCCTTATTTTCGGATGCCGGGTCAGCTTTTCTCTCCGGAGGAATGGGGAGAAGATGAACAGAGCCGTACTTTGATTCTGCGTTTGACCATGCGCGGTGAAAATCGGAGCGCGGGCATTTACTGGACCGATTCCAGGCATCCAAATTTTTCCCAGGCCCTTACCGCGACAACGAGCTGCAATCTGGATGAAAATGAGTGGCGTGAGGTTGATCTTCAATTTGAGGCTCCCCGCCGCGTTCAGGCGTGGCGGCTTGATCCCTCCACGAGTCCGGGACATTTTGAAATTAAAAAAATTGAGATTTTTGAAGTGGTGACCGAAGGCCCTAAACTCGAAACGCTCCCAATGGAAAATGTCGCGGGGACTAAAGGGCGGAACGCGGTGGGAATGGAGAATTTCCCGAAAGACTCCCAGACCGTTCGAATCAAGGTCACCAGTCGAAAACCAGAATCAATGAATATCCGGATCAATGGCGCCAATGAAACTTTTTCGGCTAATGAAAGCAGGATTTTCAGCTGGAATTCTGACTCGAAAAAGATGGTCGATAAATGCGTTTGGAAAGTCGAAAGTGACGAATTTCCGACGATTCATCGAGAAATGACGATCGTTCATGACGTGGAAATTACGGAAGAATGGATGATTCAGAAAGGGGAGGACTTTGATTTTTGTCTTTGCCCGAAACGCGATGCCGCGTTTTTGTGCCGGAATGGGAAAAAAATCGCTGCCCTGACAGACCTCGATCTTGAGAAAACCCCGGTAAAAGTCGTTGGCAACATGCTTGAATTTCAAATTTCGGAAGCGGCGTCTCTTCCGAAGTTTCACCTTCCCGGAACGATGAATTACGCGATAGTTCCCGGGCTTGAATTACTCGAAAAAGGTGAGTGGAGTTCCTCCAGGGCGGATTTGGTGATTCCGGAACACAAAAGATTTCGTCCGGAACCTTACCTTTTGACGCAAACCTGGATGGGAATCGTGACTTCCGATGGAGCGTTTCGGCTTCATTGGGAAAACCCGTATTTCCAGCCGATTTTTGCTGTTCCGAACTACTTTGACACGACTTCGGACGCTCTTCTGGGGCTGGAAGTTTCCGAAAAAGCGGTACGCAAAGAGGGACAGCGCGTTCGATTTGAGTTTTCGCCGTCAACGGATGAAACCGCTTTCCTGCGTGCGGGTTTGAATCGTCAGCTGGAACACTCGAAACGCGTTGCCCAGAAATGGGAAGAAGAGGATCTGGCGGAAAATACGGAGAAACTTTTTTCTCTTTATCGTGAACAGCTGGAAAGAGGCGCAATTCGTTCGGAAAAGGGCTGGGGACACTGTGCCGGCGAGCGATGGCCCAAAGGACCGATGGGCGATCACGCTTCCGCGCTTTGGAGAATTGGCGGAAACGTTCCGGATTTTCAGTTCCATCCGGGCGGAGCGCACGTGCGGAATGACTCAATCTTTTTCCTGCGCGGTCAAACGGAACGCTGGGCAGCCATCATTCGCGGCGGCGCGAATGGCATTTTGTCCTCCCGTCAGCCCGACGGTTCATGGCGTTACGCCGGAAAGTATGACGTGACGCATTTTGAATCCACCGCGCTGGGACGCTGCGCCCAGCCGTGCGCGGCTCTCCTTCAGGCTTTTGCCGTCACGGGAGATGAAAAGTATTTGAAACCCGCTCTTGAAACGCTTGATTACTGCCGTCGGTTTAAGGTAGGCCGCGGAGCGCAATGTTGGGAAATGCCTCTTCATACTCCGGATCCTCTGGCCAACGCGCAAATGATTCGCGCCCTCGTCTGGGCGTTCCGGATCACTGGAGACGAAAAGTATTTGCGTGACGCCGAACGCTGGGCATTAGAGGGAGCCTCTTACGTTTATCTTTGGGATACTCCGGAAAGTCCATGGCAATTTGGGGCTTTCATTGGCGTTTTGGGAGCGACTAACTGGAAAGTGCCGAATTGGATTGGCCGGCCGGTTCAGTGGATCGGAACGGTTTACGCTTACGCGCTTTTCGAGCTGGCGGATGTCTTGCCGAAAGACAGCGAAGAAAGTAAAGGATGGCGTCAAATCGCGGAATGGATTACTCTGTCCGCGGAACGCCAGATTTATCCAGAGGGCGAATCTTTGGGACTTTTGCCTGATTCAATTGATTTCCGAACCGCGATGCGTTATCCAGCGGACATCAATCCGGCAGTTCCGATTGCTCTCCGCCTCCGCCTTTTGGGAGAGCAGGACGCTTTGGCGACTCGCTGGAACGAGAAACACCGCGTGACCTCACCGTTCCCGATCGACTTAAGTGAAGATTCCGTTCGAGTTTTCGCGCCTGGCAATCTGGCGTTTCAGATCTACGCGGATGGAAAAGTCGTTGAGGTGGGGAAAGTTTCTGAAACCCCTGAGATTCAGCAGAGAACGATATTGCTGAAATAAAAAAGAAGAACTTTCTCCAGAATTCCCGCGGGAATTTCGAGAAAGAGAATGAAGGGACTTCCCAAAACTTAATTTTCCCAAAATCAAATACTTTTAATTTGGCCCGCGTTTTGGGAAGTCCTTGAATCAAGGTAATTTTTAGTGAAACGGCAAGAATGAACCGGCGCCGCTCAAAGACGCCAGTTTTCCCTGGATTCAGCCCGTTTGGATTTTTTATGAGATATTGGTTTCCGGAATTCGACGCGCCATTGCCCTTTTGGTTCCTGATTCTCATTGCTCTGGGAATGTGGATTGGCACTTTTTTTCTCGGGAAAAGAAGAAAAAAACTCTCCCGCTGGGAAAAGTATCTTCAAATGGGGAGTGCTTTTCTCTTTTTTCTTTGTTTTGGGCAACTGGTTCTGGTTGAGCGTCATGAGCCAAAGAAAAGTCTGTTTTTGATTCTGGATGATTCACGAAGCATGGAGCTGCCGATCGCAGGAAAGGAATCGCTTTCACGTTTTGAGGTTTCAAAAAATCTGGCTGGTGAATTAATTCCCCTGCTGGAGCAAAACGATGTCTCCGTTCATTTTTTTACTCTGTCGAAACTCATGGGAAATGAAAGCAGCCTTTCTGAAGGAAATATTTCCAAAACAGATTTCAAGACTTTATCCGCCGATTTTCCATCCTCTCCTCTGAACCGAGTGCTTGACACGCTTTTTCGTTTTGATTTTTCAAATTCCCAAACCGATGAAATGAAAGGAGTGCTGCTCCTGACGGACGGGATTTCCAGTGACGGTTTTTTGACACCGAAAATTTCGCATCGGGCAAAGGAAAAAAAAAGCGTGTTTTTTTCATGCGTTCTTGGAGAAAAAGACTCTTATCCTCAGCTTCACACGCGAATTCCGGATTCAAAACCTACTGTTCTCTGCGGCGAGGAAAGTGAACTTCGTTTTCAGATTTTCGCCGTTTCACTTCCGACACGCAAAATTCTCGCGCGCTTAACCCATTCTGGAAATTCGTCATTTTCGCCTCCGAACGAAGTCTTGGCAGAAAAGGAAATTTTTCTCGATGGCAATTCAGGAACTTTTGAGCTGCGCTTTTCCTGGCAGCCTGAAGTTGAGGGCGAGCATCATTTTCAGCTTGAATTTCTGCTTCCGGATTCTCCCGAGGCTTTTTTGATTCAGCCCGTTACGAGATTTTTTCTGAACGCGGCGGAACGTAAACGCCGCGTATTATTGATCACGGCTTCCCCCTCCTGGGAATTCCGAAGTTTGAGAAATCTGCTGATTCGTGAACCGTCAATTCAGCTTGAAACCTGGTTTCCCAAAGATTCTTTTCTTTCCTGGGATTCGTTGCCCGGGGCAAAGCCTCAGCCGCTTTTTCCGTCAACTGAAGAATTAAAGCGGTTTGACGCGCTGATTCTTGATTCAGTTTCACCGATTGACCTTGGAGATGAAAATATCAATCGTATTTTGAGCGCCTGGAATTCGGAACAGACAGAAGAAACGCGGCGTCATGGGCTGGTTCTTCTTGCCGGACGAAAGTTCCAGCCGAAAGAATGGGAGATTGGCGCGTTAGGAACCCTATTCCCTTTTTCCTTTTCCGAATTGGAATTTCACTCAAACGGAAATCGTTCCGGGGCAAAAGCCGCTCTTACTTCATTCGGCAAGGTTTCGCCCGTTTTCGCCCCTGCCATTGAAAATGACTCGTTCGAAAAATTAAAAAAAGAATCCTCTGAACGAGAAGAGGGTAATGAAGAAAAGAAAACCAAAGAAACCGAAAAGGAAAAATTTGTTTCTTTTCCTGCCATATTTTCGTATTGGACGATACCGCATCTTTTACCCGGTGCGCAAGTCCTTGCTGAAATTGAGCGAAACCCCTTGATTATTCACGGAAAGCATGGGAGAATTTCCACTGTTTTTCATGCTTCCGACAATTTTTGGCGCTGGAAAAAATACTCGCAGGCGGATTATCGTCACTACTGGCTTCAAACGCTCCACGGGCTTTGCGTTGAGGAGAAATCTTCACCGCCCGAGCAAAATATCCTGTCCGCGGCAAGACTTGAAAATTCAGACGGCAGCCCATCAGGCAAATCAAAAGTCTCAACCGCGGAAATTTCCCTTGAGATACTTCCGGAAGTGATTCCTGGGCAGGATCCGGAATTTCGGAAAACATTGCCGGAAAAAGAGGAAGCGGAAAAATTCGCTCGTCAGACAGGAGGTTCCTGTTTTGAAATTGGTAAATCGTATCCTCAAATTCAAACTTCAGAAATCGCTCGGGAGATTCTGCTTGCTCTTCAGGATCAATCCGTTTCCGACGTTTCTGTTTCAGCAAATCGGCTGCGAGTCTGGAAATTTTTACTTTTTCCGCTGATTGGCCTCTTATCCTTACTATGGATCAGGAACCGGCAACGGACATGAAGAATTTTCCGTCGGCAAAGACTCTCCGCCGGCTTGAATCGGCGTTTCATTTCTCACGAATGAGAAACGGAACGCTTATCGCGGAAACGATCAACGCCTTAATTTAACTTCCGCTTTTTTGAAAATTTTAATGGGGAGAAATTCTTTCCTAAAATGTGAACAGATTTTTGAGTTCGTTTTTCACAAAATTAAAAGAATCACAAAATATTTTTGTCTGGGGGCGTTGACGAAATGAGTTTTGCTTAGTATAATTGACTCCATAAAGAGATTTCTGGTAAATCAGAAGTTCCTTTAGGGATGATTGAAGAGTATTTGAATTTCAGCACCTTCATTTCCATGCCGATTGAAAACCAGTGTTTCATCCCCAATTTCGTGAATTTAAATCGTTCGTGATTTTGAGAAATTTATCTAAAGGAGTTTTTATGTTGAAAATCCCCTCCAACTCCAACTGCCGTTCAAAATTTTCTTCGCTCAGCCAGTCTGTGAAGCATCTTTTTTCAGCTATGCGATTCGGATTCTCGTGCGTATTTTTAATGATGCCGTGTTTTGTTTCCGCCGCGGATTTTACTCCCTCCTCAAGTCCGTACGGCACCTGCTCTCATTTGGCCGGCGGTCAGGAGCACAGGGAAATGCCGAAAAATCTGAAATTAATGCGTCAGGCGGGAATCGAATGGGCACGCGCGGACTTTTCCTGGAGCGGAATCGAAAGATCGCGTGGAACGTGGCATTTCGAGCATCTTGACAAAGTAGTGAACACGGCCCAGGAACAGGGGGTAACGATTCTCCCGATTCTGGATTATTCCGTACCGTGGGCCGCACCTTCTTATCGCAATCCGGAAGCCTGGCTGGAGTACGTGCGCCGGACGGTAACGCACTTTAAAGATCAAATTCGCTATTGGGAAGTTTGGAATGAGCAGAATCTCGCGGGTTTCTGGGGTGACACTCCGAATCCTGAAGCATACGCGGAGTTTTTGAAGAAAACCTATCTGACGATTAAAGAGATTGACCCGGAACTGGTCGTCGTTTACGGCGGTTTGGCGGGAGTTCCGGCGGATTTTTATGAAAAATCTCTTCAGGCGGGAGCGGGAGAATTTTTTGATGTGGCGAACATTCATCCGTATCGAGGCGGAATGATGTCTGAAAATTCAATCAATCGCTTTCTTGAGGATATTCAAAAATTTCATGATTTGACCATTCAGTACTGCGGCAAAGCAAAACCTCTTTGGATTACGGAAATGGGCTGGGCAACGCCTCCAACACTTGGCCTTAATTATCGCGCGCTAATTTCAGGGAGCCTTGAGAAAATTTATCCGGACGGGATTCCTGGAAAAATCGCGGTCATTTCCGATACGTACTATCCGCCGTCTTACGGTTTGTCGGAAACAGCCTGGAAAAATCTCCTTCCGGAGGGAGCTGATTTTACTCCGCTTTTGATAGCTGACCTTTCCAGTTTGACCAAAGAAAAATATTCTGTTTTGATCATGCCTCCTGGCGAGGATTTCCCAGTCGCTTACGCTGATCAGCTCCGTAATTTTGTTCGTGACGGCGGAACGCTCGTTCTGTTGGGCGGTGTTCCTTTTTATTATCAAATGGCCCAAACGGAAAATGGAGTCTGGGAACGTCCGAAAAAAAATCCGTACGCGGGAAATCTGGCTCATTCATTCCGAGTTCATTGGATTGCCTGGTGGACGGAAAAAGGAGTGCCGGAAACCTGTCCAATCCAATTGGCGGACGGCGCGGAAGCTCTTAAGGATTATCCTGTCGCGAAAGTCAAGGGAGGACGTTTCTTTACGGATCGACTTCTGAAAGAAGGAGATTCGATGGAAGCTCTGATCATTCCCAAAGATACCCAATGGACAGACGGCGCGAAAAAAGGTGAGATTTTTGATGCTCCGAGCGCCTGCGTTTATCGATTTAATAGTGACTGGAAAGGCTCAATTGTCGCCAGCGCGCAGATGGACGGGAGTTTGGGAAACATGAACCGCTGCGTTCCGGAAAACCAGGGGATTTTTCTGAGCCAGGCAATCCTTCTCGCCTTATCCAATGGAGTGGAACGCTTTTTCAGCTACGAATTTCAGGCAGTTGAAAAGGATGATGTGGACCCTGAGCATCATTTCGGCATTACGCACGCGGATTTAACTCCCAAAACAGGCTATCTCGGCTACCGAACGCTGACGCAGGCGCGTCCGTCAGGCTCCCAAACCATTCCCGGCAACTGGAATGTGGATGATGGAAAACTTTGCGTTCTTTCATGGAAAAGGCCTGATGGACAGATTGGATATGCCATTTGGGCTCCTTTCGCTGAACGGTCAAAGAAAATGATTTTTCACGGAAAAGTTACCGACTGCTTTGATTGGGAAGGAAAAAAAGTGTCTCTTTCTTCCGAAATGACTTTTTCTCCCGCGATCACGTACGTGATTGGCGAGAATTTAAGGATTGAGTGGAAATAAGAGCTTTAGAGAATCAGAAGACGGAGGGATGCTTTGCGTTTCTCCGTTTTGTTTTAAAGCAAAAAGCCTCTCATAAATTTTTATCCCCAAATGAAACTACTTTATTTTCGGAAAATTTTTAGCCGCTTGAATGTTTTAGGACGGATTAAAGGAGCGATTTACGAAGTAATTAAGAAAAAGAGAGTTTTTAGGCAGGTATGAATTGAAGAAATGCTTTTTTAAGGCTAATTCTTCTCGCGGTATTCAGAAAGGATCTCTATGAAAAAAACGTTTTCCGATCATCAAATTCGGGTTCCCCAGGATTTTCCGACACTCGCTCAGGCTCTTCAGGCTTCGCGGGATGGAAATGAGATTTTACTCTCTTCCGGGAAATATTTACTTTCAGAACCGTTAATCATCGAAAAAAATGTTATTCTTCGAGGTGAAAATTCTCTGGAAGATGTCATGATCATACTTTCCGATTCATCTCTGCTTCATGTTTCAGGCGGAAATCCTGAATTTCAAAATATTTCTTTTCTATCGGCAGGGATAAATATTTGCGCAGTCTTTGTCACCGGAGGAAAACCGACGTTTTCGAACTGCGAAATCTCTACTCCTAATGGGGGAGGTGTCGTGGTTGAAGGCAATTCGGCAGATCCTGTTTTTAATTCCGTCAACATTAACGCTTGCGAAAACTACGGCATTTTGATTCACGCGAATGGTAAAGGTTTTTTCAAGAACTGTGAAATTTCAGAATGTCATGACGATGGGATTGAGGTCCGTACGGGCGGAAATCCAGTTTTCGAGGAGTGCAGAATATTCAGGACGCGCGCAAATGGATGTTCATTTTCTCAAAAAGCGCGGGGAAGATTCATTCACTGCGATTTTTTCAAGAATGAAGGATGCGGACTCTGGATAGAAAAAGAGTCTGATCCACGATTGGAGGATTGCCGTTTTTACCAAAATATGGTTGGCTGCTGGATGGAGAAACGCTCGTTTCCGATTTTTACCAACTGCGAATTTTGCCAAAATGACGGAATGGGACTCATGGGAAAGAATTCCTCTCCGACGCTGACAAATTGCCTTTTTTATGGAAATAATCTTAGCGGAATTTGTCTTAGTGAAGGCGCGAAAGGAGAATTTAAGGAGTGTCAAATCTTCGAAAATAAATTTGTTGGAATTCAGATTCAGAAAAAAGCAAATCCCTCATTTATCGCCTCAAGCATTTTCAACGAACCCAAAGGGGGAGTTTTTATCGATAGCGGAGGAATGGGAAATTTTTCTAACTGTGAAATTCAGAAAACAGGAGAGTCGAGCTTTGTCATTCAACATGGAGGAAATCCAACCGTCGTGAATTCGCGCATTCGCTCCAGCCGGAAAGAAGGGATTCATGTCACTCGCGGAGGAATGGGGCGATTTGAGAAGTGCGAAATCTTTCAAAATAAAAAAGCGGGGATTTTAGTGAAAAAAAAGGGAAATCCTGTTTTTGAGGGATGCTGGATTCACCACGGCATGAAAACAGGCGTTCGGGTCGTTCAGTCAGGAAAAGGAACTTTCAAAAACTGCGAGATCAGCGAAAATCAGGATATGGGATTTTTGATAAAAACCGGCGGCAATCCTTGGGTTCACCGATGTCTTATTCACGACGGATTCAGTGCGGGAATTGGCGTCTACCATAAAGGAAAAGGGAGATTTTTGGATTGCGCAATCATCCGAAACGCCAGTTCCGGAGTTTGGGTTGGTCCCTGGGGGGAGCCTGTCGTGGAATCATGCCAGATTCGAAATGGGAAAAGTGAGGGAATTGAGATTGATGAAGATGGAAGAGGAACTTTTTTAAATAATCGTATCGAGAATCATTTTCGCGGAAAAGAAAAACGCGATTGGTTTGTTGACCGATACGCTGGCGAAGTAAACGCGTCTGGAAATGTGCCTCAAATGCCGAAGTCCAGCCATGAAAATGACTAAATCAGGGAGAGCCGTGAATGAATGTTTCATGGAGTTGAAATTCAAAGCGTTTCAGAGTCTGCCCGGAAGAGCATTGGGATTTTGACCACAAAATCCGCAGTACGCCAATCCGTCGGGGAAACGGAGCCAAGTCGTTAATTCTCATGAAATTTGATTTCAGTGACTAGAGAATCCGAAAGGCCTTTCTGGATTTGAATTTTCCAGGGGACGCCGTGAATTTCTCAACCCCTTCAATGAGAACAGAAAATGGGAAATCCTGCGGTCTTCCGAGAAAAATCAAATCATTTTCCCGCCACTTCATTAAATCCCGCGGAGTGATTTTTTCTCCCGAAAGCTGAACCGCGACATGGATCGGAGTTTCAGCCAGGGAATCCGCGATGTTTTGTTCGGAATCCTCCTTATCCGAAAAATCCTGAATTTTTTGCCTAAAGGACGCGAAACGCCATAGCCGAATTGTTCCGGAAAGCTTTCCAACGTCCAGCTGAAATTCCGTTACCGTGAATTTTCGCTCAGAGTCCCAGTCAATTGCCGACAGCGATTCAAATTGAAATGGTTCCGGAAGATTCCACGTTTCCCGGATCGCGTTTTGGAAAAGCAGCAGAAAACGTGAAGCCAAACGTTTTTCGAGAGGGGTCACGGGCCTTGGCCTTACGGAATTTTCATCTATTTCCCCATTTCCTCCCTGAATTCGGTCAAGAAGCGCGTGGAAAAGAAGCGGCTCAAACTCAAATCCCAATACTGTTCCGGCAGGAATTCCATCACCCGAAAGGCGAAAGAAAAAGACCGGGCCGGAAACAGAGGAAAATGGAATCGTTTTCTGCTCCACCCAGCGCATGACGGCAGTTTCCCGCAGAAGCCGCGAAAGCGGTATCTGAAGCGAGACACTAAAAGCTCGAAAACAGCGAATTTCCGGTTCAATGTTCATGAGTGAAGCAGGGAATAACGTTTGGAGTTAAAATTTAATCAACTCAAAGTGAAAAAAGCCTCAAAATGGTCAATTTCTGGTTTGGCCATTACCAAATACGACGTATTTGTAGCTGGTGAGTTCGCGAAGGCCGCATGGACCGCGCGCGTGGAATTTGTCGGTACTGATTCCGATTTCAGCGCCAAGTCCAAATTCTCCGCCGTCGTTGAAACGGGTGGAAGCATTGATCATCACGGCCGAACTGTCAATACGGAGAGCAAATTCATGAGCGGCGGAAAGGCTTGAAGTGCAAATCGCTTCGGTATGTCCCGAACTGCATCGATTGATATGCCGAATCGCGGCGTCCAGTGAATCAACGACACGGCATGAGATAATCGGCCCGTGATATTCCGTGAAATAATCATCTTCCGAGGCAGGAACCGCGCCGGGAATGGCGGCGCACGTCGCCTCGTCACCACGGATTTCAACGCCGCGTTCCTGAAGAGCGGCGGCAATTTTTGGGAGAAGAGTCGGCACCGCCTCCGCGTGGATGACGAGTGACTCTGCCGCATTGCAGACGCCCATTCTCTGACACTTTGAGTTGACGACAATATCAAGGGTTTTCTCTTCCTCCGCGGTCGCGTCAACATAAACGTGGCAATTTCCGGCAAAATGCTTAATGACGGGCATCGTGGCTTCACTCGTGACCCTGCGAATCAATCCTTCCCCGCCGCGGGGAATCGTCACGTCAATCAAGTCATTCATTTTCAGAAAATAGCCAACGGCATCACGATCGGTAGTCGCGACGAGCTGAACCGCGTCTTTGGGAATCCCGGCTTTTTCGGCTGTTTCAGAAAGAAGTTCGGCAATTTTCATGCTGGAATGAATCGCCTCTTTGCCGCCGCGCAGGATGACCGCGTTACTGCTTTTAACGCACAGAGCGGCCGCGTCAGCGGTCACGTTCGGGCGGGACTCGTAGATGAAAAAGACGACCCCCAGCGGGACACGAACTTTCTGGACGTCCAAACCATTGGGACGCACCTGCGATGAAATGATTTCTCCGACGGGATCGGGGAGCTTGGCCACGTATTCCAGAGCTTCAGCGATTCCTTCAACGCGCTCCGGATTCAGCTTCAGGCGGTCGATTTCAGCCGGCGTCAAACCGTAACCGGGAGCCGCTTCAATATCCTTATCGTTCGCTTCAAGAATTTCCGCCATGCGTTCACGGAGAATACCGGCACTAAGGTTCAGCCAGTCATTTTTTTGCTTACCCGTGACACTTGCCAATTCCGCGGAGGCGTTTTTAGCCTTTTGCGCCACTTCACGGCAGTACGCTTCAAGATTTTCAATTTTCATATTCATTTGGAGGTTTCGAGGATTAACTGTTTTTAATTTTTCACGAAAAATCGGCAGCGCGAACTGACGATTTCAGGAGATTAAATTGAATCATTACCGTTTAATTTAACCGAAAAACCGGAAAAAGTCAAGAGGCGAAAGCACAAAAAAGGAGAAACTTTTTCATGAATTCACGCTGCCTGATTTTAATGAAGAATTAAAATTTGACAGTATGTTCAGTTAATTAGGTGAAAAAACTGGCGGGCAGTAACGCGGCGGAGCCGTTACGCGATAAAAAGCTTTTTTGGGCTGGAGCTGACGATCAAAAAGCAGCGGGTGGTCAGTTCTTCCTCTTACCGGAAAGTAGTTCAGCCATGAGTAACGGTCGGAAATTCCCCAAAAAGTCACCGAGGAAATTTTGTCCGTGTTTTCACGAAGAATATCAAAAATTTGTTCGTATTTTACGGCCTGCTTTTCCGCGATTTCCGGAGAATATTCCAGCTTCTGGTTTTCGGATGACTTCGAATTTTGAGATTCACCCGGCATTGGCGGACGGCGTATCGGATAAACGGAAAGATCGAGTTCCGTAATTTGGACATCAAGTCCCAGTTCAGAGAAAGCGTCAATGGATTTTTGGAGTTCTTCCGCCTGAAAAGTATTCATGTTCCAGTGCGCCTGAATCCCGACACCGTGAACGGGCACTCCTTCAGCCAGCAGTTTTTTCAGGAGTTTGACCGCGCGTTCCCGTTTTTGGGGGTTAATTAAACCGTAGTCGTTCAGAAAGAGTTTTGCCTCTGGATTGATTTTGTGCGCGGTTTTGAAAGCCCGCGCGATAAAATCCTCACCGCAAATTTCAAACCATGGACTCTTCGTCCGATAAATTCCGTCTCCCCAATCCGCCAAAACCTCATTAACGACGTCCCAGCACCAGACATCATTTCCAAAGTGATTCATGACTTTCTGGAAATAGTCTTCCATGCGCAGGTAAAGAGCTTCTTTCGTCAGGCGTTTCCCAGCCGCGTCCAGAAAAAATTCATTGGGGGTCTGGGAGTGCCAAACCAGCGTATGGCCGCGCACTTTCATGCCGTTAGCTTTGGCGAAATGAATGATTTTGTCCGCTTCCTGAAAATTGAAATTTCCGTCAGGACGCCAGATTCCCGCGGGTTTCATGCAGTTTTCAGCCGTAAGTGAGTTAAAGTGCCGCGAAATATGCCCGGCATTTTCACCATGAAGGAGAAAGGGAGAGACGGCGGAACCAACGTCAAAAAACGAACCGTAAACTTCCTTTAGCGACACTTCCCTCGGTTCTTCCGCGGAAAGCGGTCCTTGAAAAAAAGTCAAAGCGGTCACGAGAGACAGTAAAATTAAAATCATCGAATTGACTCTAATCTTCATAAAATTTCTCCCAACATTTTCAGGGGCTATCCATTTTTCCTTTTAAATCGGAGGATTACTCGCGGATTTACTTTCGGAAAGGTTTTTTCAGGCAGGCAACGCAAATTTCCTGGTGACTGTAGTGGAGCTGGCGGGCACGGACGATATTGAATCCCCACGATTTAATGCGTGAAACGTAATCCTTTACCTCGAACCCCATATTCCAATCCGGGAATTTAAGGGTCAAAAGCATCCCGCGGACATTGACATCCGGGTGCATCACGACGGACTCAATGACGTCCAGAGTATAGTTCGGCGGCACGTTAATATCGCAGGTAAGCCATCGAATTCTTCGGAATTCCCGACGCTTCACGAACGCGATTCTCGAACGAATGTGGCGGAATTTCGGATCAGCGAGAACTTCCGGAGCCATTTCCGCCGGATCCACGCCGATGACCTCGCAGCCGCGGGAAAGCAAAGCCTGAGTCGCACCGCCCGGCGCGCTGCCGATTTCGCAGACGCGCGCGTCGAACATTGGAAAATGCGACCACCGGACCGCCTCTTCCATCTTCAGCCACGCGCGGGAAACGACATATTCCGGGACCTCCAGATCCAGCATTCCTCCTGGAAACGCGGATTGAAAAGAGTGAACTCTGTGCCACCCGATAATCCATTCATGCCGCGGAGGAGCTTTTTCAGCGCCATCGTCACCTTTTTTACTTTTCTTCCCTTTCTTCACGCGATTCGGAACGGGCATTTCCGTCAGGTCTCCCCCCTCGCGCCGGGCAAGAAACTCCGAGACACGCGCCGGCGGGATTGGATTCACCAGGATCACGTCCAGAACCAGCTCGCCAGCCAGTGCCGGCTCCCGCTGATCTTTCGCCTTGAGTGAGTCGAAGGGATAGGCGTTTGAGAGTTTTTCGCACAGACCGTACGCTTCCTCCGTCAGGCGCGGTTCAAATTTATAGTCGCCAATTTTGTGGAGATCGCGTCCAAAAACGTGAATTCGATCAAACCGCGTCTCGCCGGTCAGTTCCCAGAGCTTCGGAATCAGCTCGTCCACCGTCTCGCCGCGCAAAGAACCAATCGAGTATCCCCACGTTCGCGCGAAAACAGATTTGAGAGGCTGTTCCCTGCTTTCGAGTTCCTGAATATTCTCCTCCGGGAGTTTGAACGTCAAAAGCCCCGGTCTTGAGAAAGCGAGTCTCGCGCCGGGAAACTGAAGAGTAATCTCTTCTTTAATAATCGGCTCCGCGCCGACTTGGGAGGTGGTGAAAATAAAGTTCGGCATAGTGGGTAAGTATTTGAAACGCCCAATCGGAGTGAGCGGTTTGAGTAATTAAAAAAGAAAGACTGGGCAGGAATCACGAATTGAGCGTATCCGCACCCAGTCCACGGAAAAT
Organism: Thermoguttaceae bacterium; assembly: GCA_017408405.1. GTDB lineage: Bacteria > Planctomycetota > Planctomycetia > Pirellulales > Thermoguttaceae > RGIG3701. Next base: position 30,500 of record JAFQUP010000048.1, on the reverse strand, counting down.
CATTTGTTTTTCACAACCGATAAATTTCCTGAAATCCAGTAAGAATTCACGGGAAATCAGTCTTTAATCGCGTTGACGGTTTTGAACGCGCCCTGGAGGAAGTCTTCGAGGCCTTCCAGTCCCTGGGTGAATTTCGTGTTGAGGAAGACGTCGACAGCTTCTTTCGCCATCCAGTCGCCCCAAATCATCGCGCCAAGGCACAGAACGTTCGCGTTATTGATCGCGCGGCACATTTTCGCGGCGAAAACGGATTCCACGACGGAAGCGTGAATGCCGGCGAAACGGTTCGCGACGATTGACATTCCCATGCCGGAACCGCAGAGGAGAATACCGCGGGCGGTCGGGTCTTTCTGGAGCTTTTTGCAGGCGACCGGCGCGCAGTCATAGTACGCGATGTCCTGTCCCTTCTGGGAACCAACGTCTTCGACTTCGTATCCGTCGGCGATGAGCTTCGCTTTGATGGAATCTTTCAGATCGACCGCGAACGGGTCGGCAGCGATGATGATTTTTTTCATGACTTTTTTCTCCTCAGTCGTTTTTTGAGTTTTGTTTTTGGCCGCTGACACTTCATTAACAGTGCCTACGGTAATGGCTGCCGCCGAACCAGCGACCGCCGCGGCCTGAAGGAATTCACGTCTGTCCATGATTCTCTTCCTTTCTTGGTTTGGAAAAATTTACTGTTGCGGCTATTTTACCCGTTTTTTGGACTTTTCAACAGGGGGGAGGCCGGGTTTTTCCGGAATTTTTTCCAAATTTATTTCTTCAGGAATTAAATAGAGGGAATTCAAAGGATCGAAACGCGGAAAAGCTATCGAAAAACGAGAACTTAACAAAAAAACTTCCGCGGCGGAGTTTTTTGTTCCGCGGCGGAAACTTTCTGGAAAAATCCCCTGCTCGTTTTCAAATGGAAAATTTCACGGAAGCACACTCACCTCGCCGTCTTTGCGATTGCCAAGATTCGCGTGCGTTTCTTTGTCAATCGAATATGACACTCTTTGAACCGAGCCGTCTGCCATGACCATTCCAAAAGAACCGGCATGAACACTTCCGAAAGCCAGTGAGGCAGGCGCACCGTAACCGGTTCGGTCCTGGGAAACGTAAAATTTTGCCGGGTCGCACGTTCTCGAATTGTCATCATCCGTACCGACGTACGCTCCCATGTCGTCTCCATTCCCGCTTTTTTCGTAATTTTCCGGCTGAACGTATTTTTCCCCAATCAGGTAAGTGTTCGTGGTTCCGTCGCGCACTTCTCCAATTGAGGTCTGACTGAGGCAGTACATAATTCCGTTCATGACACTAGAGAAATTTTTCGGAGTATATCCGCTTTTAGTGACATTTGAGTACCCGGGAGCCGTGCGAATGTCCTCGAGCTGTCCGTATCCGTAATCCCCCATGCACGAAGCGTAATCCGATTTGGCTCTTTGCGCCGGCCGGGTATAGTTGCCGCCCGTATCAGTGGTCGAACCATCGTAAAGTTTCGGCGTTCTTCGCGAAGGACAGTGGAGGAAAGCCAAAGGAGTTTGAAGAAGAGTCGATCCGGCAGCTTTATTCATGGTTGACATATTCCCGTCTCCCATGATGGAATAAAGAGCCTGCTGCTCCATGAAGGGAAGGATTTGATAGGACCATCCGCCCGGCTGTTTCCAGCCCATCCCAAGGTCGGAATCCCCAACCCACGCGTATCCCCAGCCCGAGTTGGGATAAAATTTAATGGTCGATTCATGATTCAGGCACGCCAGACCGATCTGTTTCAGATTGTTTGAGCACTGCATCACGCGGGCGGCTTCACGCGCCTGCTGAACTGCCGGGAGAAGAAGCCCCACCAACATTCCGATGATGGCAATCACGACCAGAAGCTCAACGAGCGTGAAAGCGGCACGGGAACTTCGCGTTTTAACGCCGCGGATTTTAAAGTAACTGATTCCTGGTACGTGGTTCATCAGGTAACGGGAGGGAGAGGATACGCGGGAAATCATTTTTTTATCCTGGATAAAAGAAGCCGAAGTTTCATAAAAAATCAACGCGTCAGGCATTTACCGGTATTCAGTTTTTTGAACTATTCCGTCTTTTGAGACGCCGGCGCGGGCAGCATCTCAATTTCCAGAATCGCGGCCTTACTTACGGAATCTGGGCAACCTCGCCGTCTTTCCGGTTTCCAAGGTACGCGTGCGTTTCCTTATCAATTGCATAGGATATTCTTTGAACCGACCCGTCCCCCATGACCATACCGAAAGAGCCGGCGTGGGCACTTCCGAAAGCGTATGAATTTGGCGTTCCGTAGCCCTGCCGATCCTGCGCCAGATAAAAATAATCCTTGCTGCACGACCTGTTTCCATCGTCATCAGCCCCGATCCAAACCCCCATGTCATCGCCGGCTCCGCAGCTTTCATAGTATTCCGGCTGAAGGTATTTTTCCCCAATCAGGTACGTGTTGCTGGTTCCGTCACGCACTTCTCCAATCTTGGTTTCGCTCGCGCTATAGATGATACCGGTAACTTTTGAAAGATCTTTTTTCTTGTAGGTGCCGTTCGCGACAGCCGCGTATTGCGGAGTCGGGTGATTTCGCGTGTTATTGTCCTGCGCGTATGACCAGTCGCCGAGACAGGCCGCGTAATCCCCTTTCGCTCTCTCCTGCGGGTCGGTATAGTTGAATCCGCCGGAAGTCGATCCGGTATAGAGTTTGGGAGTGCGTCTTGAGGGACAGTTGAAAACGCCCATGGGAGTTTGAACCAGCTGCGTGGCCATTGCCTTGTTCATGGTTGACATATTCCCGTCTCCCATGATGGAATAAAGAGCCTGCTGCTCCATGAACGGCAGGAGCTGGTATGCCCAGCCTCCCGGCTGTTTCCAGCCCATGCCGAAATCGCAGTCTCCCGTCGAGTAGCAGTCCCAGCCGCTTCCGGGGTAAAAACGGTTTGTCGCCTCATGATTCAGCGACGCCAGCCCGAACTGTTTCAGATTGTTCGAGCACTGCATCACGCGGGCGGCTTCACGCGCCTGCTGAACTGCCGGGAGAAGAAGCCCCACCAACATTCCGATGATGGCAATCACGACCAAAAGCTCAACGAGCGTGAACCCGCGCCGCGCGGAATGGGAATGAGGCGGAATGCACGCCCGAAACGGAAATTGAAAAAGGCGTGAGCCTTCTGCCGGGGCAGATTCAGAAATATTTTCAAAAGGGAAATTTTCTGAATGAAACGCGGGATTCTTGAGAACCTCACGATGAAAATACCCAATACGAAAGGAATTGTTCTGTTTCTTATTCATGTTGAAGTCTTCTGATTGAAAAAATGTTCTGAAGGACCCCCGCCTTTCGCGGGTAAAGCTGGAAGCCTCAATTGGACAGACAGCGGGCAGGAACAATGAAATTAAAATAAATGAGCAATTTCATTCAGTATAGCATACGAATGAGTGATGTCAAGTCAATTTTTATCTGAAATACTAATTTTTTAATAATATTTTTGGGGAAATTTTATCGAGAATTAAAAAATTCCTGAAATTTTATTTCTTTAAATTTTCAGGCGAAATAGTCTTGAAAGGAAGCAGGACGCAGAAATTTTTGGCGTTCGAGAGTGGATTTTATCAATTTCAAAGGTAAAGTTTTGTCCCCCTAAAAGATTTTTTGGCAAAAAAGTTCGGAAAAGTTCAAAAAAATTCAGAAAACATTCCCAAAACACGTTGACAGAATGGGTGAAATCAGGTACACTTTGTTAAATTTCGCAGGTTAAATGTTTTGAAGGAAATTTTTCCTTTTTTCAGGAATCCCTATGGTTTATTCAGGCAGAAATACGTTGAAAATTTCGGCGGCGTTTGCGCTTTGCGCTCTCGTTCTGTTTTTTTGCGGCTGCCATTACGTCGCGCTGCTGAGTCTTCCGAAACCGAATGAACCGCTTCAGGATGATTCATTGCTTTTATCCGGCCGTTTGCGTTCCAGTAATTCCGTAGTTCTGGAAGTATTTCAGGTACGCTGTCCATATGGAGATCCGGAACTGAATACCGCGCTTTGGAAAGATGTCGATGAGCAGGTTTTCCCCGTATCTTTACGTCGAGAGATGATGGCGAACGGTTTCCGGGTCGGCTTGATCGGCAATCAGCTTCCGGCCTCCTTTTTGCGTATTTTAAAGATTCGTGATGACGAGAATCCCAATGAGGTCGTGACGACGATCCGCCTTGACGGTGTCGCGGAGGAGCAGCATTTGAATCGAAAAACGGTTACCGCGCGAAATGGTCAGCGCAATGAAGTAAACGTATCCGAGATTATTCCTCAGGCGACCGTTTTGTTTAATGAAAACGGAGCGCTTGGCGGCGAAACGTTTTACGCGGCCCAGGGGGTTCTCGCGATAAAAACAGAAACCTGCGGCGACGGAAGTGTTGATGTTGAGTTTATCCCTGAAATTCAGTACGGTCAGGCGCGTCAAACATTTTCCTATGAAGCGGGAATCGCGACGATGGCGACAGCCAGACCTAAACGCGCTTTTGATACGCTCCGGAGCAAACTTAATATTTTACCGGGACAATTTGTTGTTCTGACGAGTCTTCCAAATTCCGGCGGCAATATCGGCTCCTTCTTTTTTGCCTCGGAAGGTGAGACCGGTACGCAGCAGAAAATGATTTGTTTTCGGGTTCTTCAAACGTGCCATAATGAAATGTATACGGAGGACGGAACGCTTCCCATGGATCCGTCTGAGACAGATATGGAAGTTTATGAAGACACGGACAATGAAGAGGATGAGGGAGAAGAATTGGAGTAAAAAAGCCAGTCACGTCAATTTCTGCCAATTTTTTTCCTGACACCGCCAATCTGAAGATGAAAGAGGGAAAAATGCTTTCTTCATTTCTGAAAAATCTTTTTGTTTCTGTTTTTTGGGGAGTTCTTCTTTTATCAGGAAACGAAAAAACGCCCGCGGCGGATTTGAGTCCGTACTGGTTGGGACCTTCAGATCTCGTTTTGGCTCCAGACGGCCGCACTCTTTGGACCGCGTGTCTGGATTCTTCAGAATTGCTTCGGATTGAAACCGGATTTGATACGGTTCAGCAGCGTATTTTACTCCCCGCGTCTCCCACCGGCCTGGCTCTTTCCAAAGACGGCAGCCGTTTGTTCGTGACGTGCGATCCAGCGGTTCAGACGATGCTCCCTTCTCATCCGGCACCGACGGTTCCCAATCCGGTTCTTCTTTGCCTGGAGACAGAAACCGGTAACGTACTCTGGACGGCAGAATGCGGAGAAGGAGCGCGGTCACCGGTTCTTTCGCCGGATGAACGCAGCGTTTATCTTTGCGCGCGTTTTAGCAATCGGGTGGAAATCGTTGATTTGACGCGTGAATCTCCGCGGGTGGTTCATGAGATTCCAATGACGCGCGAACCTTTTGCCTGTGCCGTGACGCCGGATGGGAAAACGCTTGTCGTCTCCAATCTGCTCATTAACGAAAAGACGCAGGATGAGTTTTTTATCGTGGGGAAGGTCGCGCTGATTGACACGCGGACGCGGGAGACGGAGTATGTTGATTTTCCGAATGGAACGATCAATATCCGCGGAGTGTGCGTTTCTCCGGACGGGAAATTCGCTTATGTTCTGCACTCAATGGGAAGTTACGCCATTCCAACGGGGCAGGTAGTCGGCGGCTGGATCAATATGAACGCGATCAGCTTCATCAACCTTCAAACTCGTGAGCGTGAAGGGACACTGAACCTGGACCATTTCACGTTCGCGGCCGCGAATCCGTGGGGAATAGACTGTTCCGCGGATGGAAAATGGCTTGTCCTGACCCATTCCGGCACAATGGACGTGAGCGTTATCGAACGTCTCGCGATGCATCAGCATTTTGAATCCGGTCTCGCGCCGTTTCCCGCGATGGGCGCGACTCCGGATCACGCGGAGGATCTTCTTCCAACCCAGAAAAGAGTCTTTACTTCCGGAAGAGGCCCGCGAGCGGTTCGGATCGGGACGGAAACGGAGGAGAACGGAACCGTCAGAACCTACGCGTACGTAGCGAATTATTTTTCGGATTCCATTGACCGGATTTTGGTATGCGCCAATCCGTTCAATACCGGACGAACGATCGAATTGGGCAGAAAACTGCCGGTCTGGAATCAGGAACGTTTGGGAGAAATGCTTTTCAATGATGGACAGATTTGCCTCGAGCAGTGGCAGAGCTGCGCGACCTGTCACCCGGACGCCCGATCTGACGCTTTGAATTGGGATCTTTTGAATGACGGGAGCGGCAATCCGAAGAGTACCAAAAGTATGCTTTACGCGCACCGAACGGCTCCCGCCATGGCGGTCGGAGTCCGGAAAGACGCGGAGCTGGCCGTGCGCAAAGGGATTGAAATGATTCATTTTACCATGCCCAAAGAGGAAGATGCCCGCGCGATCGACGCGTATCTTTCGGCTCTTGAGGCACGGCGCGCTCCCATTTTACGTGAAGCGGAACGTGATCCTGCCCTGAAAGAAGCGATTGAACGCGGACGCCGTCTTTTCTTTGGACCAAAAACGCAGTGCGCCTCATGCCATACCGGAGAATACTTTACTGACAGACGCCTCCACGATGTCGGAACCGCCACAATTCACGAACCCCGTCCATTCGATACGCCGACCCTGCGCGAGTGCTGGCGGACTGCCCCCTACCTTCACGATGGACGATACGTGACGATTTTTGAACTGCTTAAGGATGGTCGACATGGCTTCACCGCGGCACTGAGCGACGATGAACTTTCAGCTCTTGAGGCTTTCGTTCTTTCGCTTTAGCGAATGGGTGATTCAGGAAGGATGGCGAGCAAAGCGAGACGGGGTGATTGGGGATACTCGGCATTTCGGACCACCCCGCCAATGGAGGAGAAGAAAAAAACTCAAAATCAGACCGAAAGGCTTTTGGTTTTGGAGAATCATCGATAAGTGAAACGCGTTTCGAGAGATTGAACGGTCGGTGAAACCGGACGTCCTGAAGAATCCGCGGAAACGCAGCCGGCTTTTTCCGGCGTGATTCCGAGGAACATTTGGCTCTTCATGCCCTCAATTTTGATTAAGCCCTCGGAATCCATCGTAACGATCGCATGCACCGGATCCTCAAAAATGACGGTATGGTTGGCCATTGGGTACTTTTCGGTGATTTCCTTTGGGAAAAGATCATGGCGTTTTGAAAGCCATTCGTGCGTCGTCGAGTTCAAATCGAAGTAGATAACCTGATTCAGAATGCGAATAAAATCGCGATGATGATGGCCATTTACGCACATTCGGATTCTCCCCGGATGACGAGCGTTCACGGAGTCAATGAGATTCCGGATTTCCTCCCAGTTTTTAATGCTCTTTCCTTCACGTTCCACACTCTGATGACTGAACAAAACGCAGGGATAAGGTGAGTTTTCCAGCGTTTCCGCCAGCCACGCGACCTGCTCGGGCGGAATGACACTGATCGCGTTACCGCGGTATTTGAAATAGTTGCCGTTTGAGTAGTGAGTGAAAGTACCGTCCTCGTTTCTGAAGTAGTTAGCGTCAAGCGCGACAAAACGGAACCCGTTACGGTCAAAAAAGTAGTAATTCTTTTGGAGACGGTACGCTTTGAAAGTTTCTTCATCAGAGCAGCCGTCGAAATCATGATTTCCCAGGACATGGTAACCCGGAATCTGAAAATCATTAAATTGCTTCACGAAGCCGGTTTCTTTTTTGGGATTGTGACAAAAATCCCCGCAGTGAATGATGAAGTCGCATTTTTCACGAATCGCCCGCTCCTGAATCTGGGTCAGTCGTTTAGGCGCGTTGCTGAAAAATGAGCCGGGAGCGTGATGAATGTCCGCGAAAAGGGAAAATTTAACCGTATTTTTAGCCGAATTAGTTGAGGAAACTTCAGCCTGAAGTGACGGCGCGAGCGAAACGGCAAGAGTCGAGGCGGCTCCGGCAGTCAGAAAATGACGACGATCCATAGGGCGGGAATTTTTCATGTTCGTGAATAATAGAATTAAAAGGAAATAAAAAGAAACTATCCAGAGCGAATATCGCTCCCCGAAAACAATCAATGAATGATGAATAATTGGGCAGCGGCCCATTATTCGCCATTCATTGAAAGTGATTTGCCAATTTAACGCTTGGGCTGGCTGGCACGAACTACCCCGGCTTCGAAATTGAGATCCAGGTCTTCAAATTCGCCAGCTCGGAAACGCTCCCAGGCGATTGCCCCCATGACCGCATTATCGGTGCAGAGGCGAAGAGGCGCGGTGAAAAAATGGTAGCCGAAACGCTTGGCGTCACGTTCCAGACGTTCGCGAAGGACGGCATTGGCCGCAACGCCGCCGCCGACACAGAGATTTTTCATCCCCGTTTTTTTCAGAGCCTGCCGAGCCTTCACCGCGAGGACGTCAACCACGGCTTCCTGAAAAGAAGCGGCAATGTCGGCTCTGAGCTGCCCGGAGATCTGGAGATCGTCAAAAGACTGTTTCCCTTCCCCGACCAACTGATAGCGCACCGCGGTTTTCAGGCCGCTGAAACTGAAATTCATGTTTTCCGGATCGTTTTTGAACGTTCTCGGAAAATGAAACGCCTTGGGATTTCCTTTTTCCGCCTCGCGCTGGATATTAGGCCCTCCCGGATAGGGGAGCTGGAGCATGGCGGCCACTTTGTCAAACGCCTCGCCCGCGGCATCGTCAATCGTGGCTCCGAGAAGCTCAAACTCAAGCGGATGAGCGCATTGGTAGAGGCTGGTGTGCCCGCCGCTGACGATGAGTCCGACGCACGGGAAAACGTCCCTACCCGCGGCGATTCGGCAAGCGTAAACATGAGCCTGAAGATGATTAATTGAAATCAGCGGGATACCCAGAGTCATGGCGAGCGTTTTGGCCGCGACCACTCCAACCAAAAGCGAACCGGCAAGTCCTGGGCAGTTCGTGACGGCAACCGCGTCAAGATCGGTCAGTTTGATATTGGCACGTTTAACGGCCTGATCAATGACCGGCAAGATGCGCTCCATATGCGCTCTTGAGGCCAGCTCCGGCACTACGCCGCCGTATTCCGCGTGGAGCTTGGCCTGACTGGCCACGACTTCGGACAAAATTTCACCGTCATCACGAATGACGGCGGCAGCCGTCTCATCGCACGAACTTTCAATCGTGATCAAGAGCATGAAAAAAACTCCGTTAAATTAACTGAAGCCGCGCAGAGAAAAGTCAGGCTTCAGATCCGCGTGTTAATGGATTCTTGAAATTAAAAAGGCCGTTTGATAACCTTTTCGTCATTTCGACAGCCAAGATATTTGTGAACCTCCAAATCAATGGAATAGGAAACCGAGTGAGCGGAACCATCAGCCATGACGACGCCAAAGACGCCGGCGTGAGGACTTCCGTAATTCTGTTTGCTGTCAGCCCCTTTCCGGTCCTGGTACGGCGGATATTTTGTCGTTCGGAGGGTGTCCCAGTCACATCCGGCCAACGACGTATTGTCGTCACCGTCCGTAGTTCCCGTAGTATAGGCATTCGGGTTCAGGTATTTTTCGCCGACCAGATAAGTGTTTGTCACTCCGTCAAAAACATCCGCTTCCGTCAATTCACTTCCGATGAAAAACATTCCGCCGAGGTCCGTATAGAGTTTGGCGTTTCGTATTGTGTCGGCGGAAGAATTGTAGGTTAAGGTCTTTTTGGGATCCGAATTGTAGGAGTCCTTTGTCATGACGTCGTTTGCGCCGTGGTTCCCCGCGTAATCGATTTTGGTCGCGTTACGGGTGGCGAGGGTGAAGTTTGTCCCCGAATTGGAACCGACGTAATAGATTTTAGGTTTTCTGCGCGAGGGGCAGTTTAAGATTTTGATGGAAGTCTGAAGCACTTTTCCAGTTTTAGTTTTTTGATCGCTGGAAGGGCTTCCGGGATTTCCGTCCGCGGGCATCATGAAGAGGTGATTCAGTTCGAGATAGGGGAACAGAGTGCTGATCCAGCCGCCCGGCTGATTCGCCCCGGCCCCGCGGTCTGGATCCATTACGTAAGTATAGTACCATCCGCTGCTTGGATAGCAGCCGAGAGAAGCCAGATGATTCTGGCTTGCCGTACCAAACTGCTTCAGATTATTGGTGCACTGCATTTGCCGGGCAGATTCGCGCGCCTGCTGAACGGCAGGGAGAAGGAGTCCCATTAACATTCCAATGATAGCGATAACAACCAGGAGTTCCACAAGGGTAAAAGCTCCTTTGGCCTCTCTGACAGTTTTGAGCGAATTGTGTTGGCGTTTCACTTTTTTCCCCAATTTTTTGAATTTCAGTTTAAAGGAAATCGTCTGCTTTTCACCTGATCCGGATTTTCGAGCGGGAGAAGGTGAAAAAACGGAGACACTATGTCATTATCTTAACACATTTTTCGTTTTTTGGCAAGGGCAATCCCGCTAAAAATCCCAACCCCTAAAAGTAACATGACGCAGGAAGCGGGTTCCGGCAGTGAGTGAGAGTTTCCAATAGCCAGCGTCAGATTACCGTTCATGATTCCCGCGGAAAGTCGGAGATCCGTATCCTCAATGTCCCATGAGATATTTCCCGGTTCAAAACCGGTGATGGAATCATCCTCGGCGGCAATCAGGATTAAGGAAAGAATGTCTCCGTTCTCCGGAGCGTTCCCCGTGACGGCGATGTTCATGAAAACATCCGTCAAATCCGCCTCTCCGCCAAGAGTTAAAACCGGCTCCGTATTTGAAGTGTCTATTTGGAAATCGAGCGCGGTATCGCTTCCCAAAAGCAGATCGCCGTTAATCGCTCCGGAAAGTTCCGCGGTGACGCTGTCGCCGAGCGAAACAGAACCTTCCGCGGTAAGATTCGAGAGGGTGAATTTGGTATTTTCATTCCCGGAAGCGGTGAGCGCAAGGAGTCCTTTTCCCGTGATTTTCGCGTTGTCCAGCGTGACGGCATTGACATTCACGTTTGGATTATCAAGCGAGAGGGTTGAATTTTCCGCGATATTCAGTTTCGCGTCATTCCAGCGCTGTTCTCCGGCAACCTCCGCTTTACCCGCGATGATTTTTCCGTCTGAACCGTTGAGAGAACCGGATTCCTGGTCGATATTCATCGCGGAATACGTCTCGGCTCCATTGAGTCTCATGCCGATTCCGAGATTTTTCCCGTTACTGTCTTTGACGCCTGATTGAGCGTATCGATTTCCGCCTTCATCCGTGACGCGAACATCCATCAGGTAATATCCAGCCGCAAGTTCGACACCCGCCGCGGTATTTGTCGCGCAGTTTCCAGCGTATCCCAGGAGGGTTCTCCAGGTTTCACCGGCCAGAGGCGTGCCGTTTTGGTCACAGGCGATGACCCAAACCCCTTGAGAATCGTCGAACTGCCCGGAGAAGTCGAGTGAAAGATCCTCGGTTACTTCAATGAACGTACGGTATGAAAGCGTGGAATAGTTCGCGGGCATGACTTTATTGACTTCGGCGTGCGTCGCGGCGTTCGCGCCTTGCCACATATCGTAAACGTCGCCATGCTCAATTGATTCGGTGGGGGTTCCTCCGGGAGTAAGTCTCTGCGGTTTGTAGTAGGTCATTGCCCAAGGATTCGCCGACCGCGAGACGGTTGAGGCGAGGTTGAGAGTTGAATTTCCCGCGACTTCAAGAGTTCCTTTGAAATTGTCTCCGTCAATGGTGAGAGAACCGCCTGAAATGACCAAAGAGGCGGATTCGTCCAGTCTCCCCATTCGCATGTCGACAGAGGCCCCATCTTTCATGGCGAGCGAAACCGTGCCGTTACCCGTGATTTTGGCGGAGAGAGCAGCGGCCTGATTTTCCGCGACATTAAGTTCAATGAGGTCTGTTTTGGAAACGGGGTTCAGGGTTCCGTGGAAGCCGTTGAACGCGGCAGCGGTGACTTTTCCGCTGTTTTCTGAACGAATGGTTCCGGATCCTTGAATTTCCGCGACGGCATTTTCCTGGGAGGTTTTGAAAAGGAGAATTCCGTCACCATCGGCTCGAGCGATTCCCGTTCCGATTTTGCCCGAATCGCCGCCGTTCCCGATCTGGAGAGTACCGTTAGTGACAGTCGTGTTTCCGGAGTAATTATTGTTGCCGGTCAGGATTTGCGTTCCGGTTCCGGCTTTGGTCACGGCGGCGGCTGACCCCTGAATGATTCCGGAGAAAATGGCGGTATTTTCGGCAACACCGTATTTTTCGCTGTCAGCGTTATTCGCGGCCCCAAGATGAATATGGCCTCTTTCGAGAGTTCCGCTCCCCGTCAGGCTGTCAACGTAAACGTTACTGTTCGTGAGTCCATCCCACATATTGAATTTCGCGCCGCTCGCGACATTGAGAGAGGATTTATTATTCGCCCAGTTAATGCTTACGGACCATCCGCCGTTGAGGAGCTGTCCCTCCTGAATGTCGATCCAGCCGCCTTCATCCATAGCCATGGCGACGGTCCCGCCGTATCCGCTCTGGCACAGAAGAGCGACCGCTTTGTTTCCTGTTTTCAGGAGAGTTCCCCCTCCGTTAATGGTCAGAGTGCCATTCATGAAGTTCGCGGAGTTGTTCCAGTAATGATTTTCTCCGCGCGTTGAGTTAATGAGTTCCAGGGTTCCGCCGGTTTCAATCGTGAAAGTTCCTGATTTTTTGTTGAATGTGGGAGTGACGCCGTCTTCAAAGACGAGTTTGGCGCCGTTTTTGATTGTTACCTGCGGAAGATCAATTCGGGAAGCTCCCGCACCGTAGGTATCGTTTGTTTCGGAATAGAGAATGGGCGATTCCTGAGCGTAACGGACCGTTCCGCTGGCAATTACCAATTCTCCGGAGCCGGAGATGGAATTAGTGACGACGGTGGAGCTTTCCGCGCCGTTATTGAAAATGAACTGCGAACCAGCCTCAACGGAGACGGCAGCATCCGCGGAAATGCTTCCGGCAGCCGTACCGTTTCCAAGCGAAACCGCCCCCTCTTTGACGATAAGCTCCGCGTTAAATTCAGAATTTGTTCCAGTCATGGCGAAGGTACCGCCGCCGACTTTCTGAAGAGGAGCGTTCACGGAGAGAAATTCGCCGGAAATGGATTGCGAAGCAGTGATTCCCAGCGGCGTGTAGACGCCGACAATGAAATTTTCGTCGACGCCCTGAGTTCTGAACGAATTAAAATCCGCGGCGGTGAAGGCGTTGGAGTCGTTTTCATTGACATTCAGCATGAGGTTGGTGCCGGCGGCATACGCGGGAAGCGAGGAAGTCTTGACCCCCAGGCCAAGGACCGTGCCGGCGGCAGTATTGATGGTTCCATTAAATGAGGAATTATCTTTAATGAGAAGAGTGCCTTTCAGAAGATTGACAGTCCCTTCACCGCTGAGAGTTTGAGCGATTTCGGTGCCGGTTTCGGAGTTGAAGTTCAAAATAGCGTTTTTTTCAACCGTAACTTTCGCGTTCGTTCCGATGGAGCCGGTTTCACCGTTGCCGATTTGGAGAGTACCGTCAGAAACCGTAATGGTTCCTGTCGAAAGATAGTTTCCGGAAAGGATTTGGGTTCCGGAGCCGATTTTTTTCAGGGAGATTGGCTTGCCAGAGTTGAAATTTCCGGAGAATTCAGGAGTGGTCTGAATGTCGTTTTCCAGCCAGGTGGAATTTGCCGCGCCGAGGGTAACGGTTTTCGCGCTCGTTTGTCCGGTGGTGATGTTCCCGGCCCCAATGAGTGAGTCGAACTGGGTATTGGCTCCGTCCCAGATGTCCAGCTGCGCGCCGGAGGCAATACGCAAATCCGCTTTATTCTCGCTCCAATTTTGCGTAGCGTAACCGCCGTTTCGCAGTGTTCCAGCCTGAATGTCGATCAACGCGCCGTCCGAAAAGGCAAATTTCACGCTGTATCCGGCCGCGCTGCTTTTGAAGTTCGCGGATTGCGCCGCGATCGCTCCGGAGCCAGTCTTGATTAACGTTCCAGTTCCAGTGAACATGATCGCGCGGTCATTGGCGTTGACGAGTGAGTTCGCGGCCGCGTGATTATCCGTCATATTGGAGTTGAAGGTGAGGGACCCCAGGAGATTGACCGTAATGTCAGAAGTTTGACCGGGCAGGACATTCGCGCCGAAAACGAGGCTGGCACCGGCATTGACGGTAACGTTTTCGGACCATTGGGGCGAGGCATTGAGAGTAGTGTTCTCAGAGTAAATGATTTCGCCGAACGCGGCGCAGGGAGCAAGGGCAAGGAAGGCAGAAGCCGTCCACGAGCTTAAATATTTGTGAATATTCGACATGAAACTTTCTCCAACTTTAAAACCAAAAATCAGACATCTCATTAACTATTTTATTCGAAGTTTTAAAATTTTGCAAATGATTAAACGAAAAATTTGTGAAAAAAAGTCCAAAAGATTACTATTTTAAAAAAATTATCATATTTTTAGTCAAAATTTTGTCAGGTAGGTGAAAAAACTTTCGAAAATCCGTTAAATGAAGTCCAGGTAAAAAGAAAAAGCGAAAATTTCACGAAACTCCCCCTTTTTATCTTTCCGCGAGTTTGGTATATTGTGTTCAATGCCCTGAACAGAATAGGATTCAAGCGTTTTCCCTGATTTTCCGCGGAGGCGGCGTTCGCTCCGCCTTTCGAATTTTATCGCGTCTGTTTTTTTGAGGAGAATGTTCACTCAGATAGGAGATTATTTCATGAAACGCCGTGATTTTCTTGGTTTTTCCGCTTTTTCCGCGCTTGGTTTTCTTGCTCCGGCGCTTTTCGCGCGGTCGCCTTCTCCCAGAAAGATTCTTCTTCGTTCATCATGGCAAATGGTGAATATTGGGGACATCGCGCACACTCCGGGAGTTTTGGCCATGTTGGAGCGGCGTTTTCCGAACGCGGAGATTACCCTTTGGGCAAGCGGTGAATATTCAGAGGAAGTCCACAGAATGGAAACGAAACGCTTTCCCTTTCTTAAGAAAGTGGTGAAGGGAAGTGTTTCGACCGATGGAAAACGCGTGAGTACTCCGGAACTTGCCCAGGCACTGGAGGAATGCGATTTCATTCTCCACGGAAGCGGGGCGAGTTTCGTCGCCCATCGGGATATCGCGGCGGCGGTCGCGCGAACCGGGAAACCATATGGGATTTTTGGAATTACCTGGTCTGGCGGTAATGAAGCGCAAATTCACCTCATGAATCAGGCAAAGTTTATTTTTTTCAGGGATTCGGTTTCACTTCACGCGGCTAAAAACGCGGGTGTCGCCGCTCCCATCATGGAATTTGGGCCGGACGGCGCTTTCGGGTGTGATTTGAGGAACGAAACGGCCGCGGAGGATTTTCTCAAAGCTCACGATTTGGTGAGTGGAAAATTTGCCTGCGTAATTCCGCGTTACCGAGTCACGCCGTATTGGAAGATCCGAAACAGACCAATGTCGGAAAAGGATAAGGAAAATTGGGAACTTTCGCAAAGAATGAAAGAGCATGACAATGGCCCGATTCGCCGCGCGATCATTGAGACGGTACGTCAGACCGATTTGAAGGTTCTCATCTGTCCGGAAGACAAAAGTCAAGTGGAGTTGGGGAGAGAAATGCTTTACGAACCGCTTCCGAATGACGTAAAAAAACGTGTTGTCTGGCGTGACCGATACTGGATTACGGATGAAGCAATCTCAACGTACGTTCGCAGCGCGGGACTTTTCGGGCTTGAAATGCACTCGCCAATCATGTGCGTCGGGAATGGGATTCCGGCTATCGTTTGCCGATTTCATCAGCAGACGAGCAAGGGATTGATGTGGCGCGACATTGGTTTGGGAGACTGGCTTTTCAATATGGATGAGGAATCCGAAATTCCGGGCATTACTCCAACCGTTCTTAAGATGTTGACAGAAAGGGAACGTTCCCTCTCAAAAGTGGAACAGGCCAGGAAATTCGTCCATGAACGGCAGGAAAGAATGCTGGATGTTTTGGAAGAAAATCTGACCTGATTTGAAATGGAACAGTGAAACCATTAGCGAGATAACTCAAGACTTTCCGCGCGTTTGGAGTGTGGCAATTCGGTCACGTTAGTGACCTTTGCCGCATTCTCATTCGGCGGCCGCGAGCCGCTGCAGGCGATGGCGCTTCCGCGAGATGGCGCAGAAACCGCGGCTCGTTGGCCGCTTCGTTTTTAGAGTGCGCATCCGCGCGTTCGCCGGGAGTGGGTACCGGTTTCAGAAAAAAAGACCGGGTTAAAATAGCGAAGATGATATTTATCCTGATTTATTGTTGAAACCTAATTGAATCGTGAAAGAAGAGGATCGGACACATTGCCATCGGCGGTCTTGACAGCGAGACGAACTCCGGAACCCTGACCGTTTCAACCATGAATCTCGGCATGAAAACCGGCGCGTCCGGTACGCTGAATATCTCCGGCGGCACATTACTCTCGGAAATATCCTGACTGTGGGAGCGGCTGGAAGCGGCACGATGGAAGTTTCCGGCGGTCTCATCACTGGAAGCAGGGTCAGCGTCACCCCCTTGGGACCTTTCACGCTTCCGGCGGAAACCTCACTTCATCGGTCCAGCTTGACGGCGGAAGTTTTCTCGTCAGCGGCACGAAAGAAGACGCGCCAGTCAGTTACTCAAGCCTCATTTTCAACTCCGGAACCGGGTTCATTCAGAATGGCGAAATCGTTTCCAATCCGAAAGCCGGATCGGCGGAACCCGTGCTCGACATAAACTCAACGCTTGACATTGGCGAAGGGGGAGTGGTGAACAGTTACGGAATGTTCCGCCTTGCTCAGAGCGATGCCGGCACGTTTTTCATCCATGACGGCAGGCAGGTCCTCTTCTCCGGGCGTTTCCTGGTCGGTGACGCTCCGGCGCATCGCGAAACCATCATCGTGGATGGCGCGGAAAATCTTCTGGAACCCCAGTTCGGCAGAAGTTTACGTGCGGAACGATCCGCTGAAACGGCATGAAGTGAGCTGGCGCAGGTTTTCAACTGCCGCGTCCATCGCGAATCGGAGGGCGTTTTCCATTGAATTTCCACGCGAAATGGATAGTGCCAAAGCACCCGTCAGAGCGTCACCGCAGCCAATCGGACAGAGAACTTCTCCGGGTTTTGAAATGAGTTTTGGAGGGGTGAGGCGGATAACATCCGAAGCGTTTACCGCGTAAAGATCGTTCGGACCATTGGAGACAATCACCCATTGAGCACCGAGGGAATTAAGGTTCCGGCAAGCCTTAAGCAGCTCTTTTTCATTGGGGATTTCGTATCCGACAGTCTGTTCAAGTTCTTCAAGATTTGGCTTGATGACGAAAGGTCGATATTTCAGGCATTGCTTGAGTCCCTGCCCGCGGAAGTCAAGGAGCATTGGAATGCCGGACGGCGTCCTGGAAACCATTTCCCCGTAAAGCTCACTGGGAGTTCCTGGGGGTAAACTGCCGGAAATGACGACCAGTTGAGAGCGTTTCAGTTGGTCAGAATAAAATTCGATCCAGCTGGCCAATTCATCGGAAGAAAGAGGATTTCCATTTTCAACCAGTTCAGTGACCGTTCCTTCCTGGCGGTCCACCAGCGTCGTGCAGACGCGAATATCGTGTTTGACCGGAAGAATACGGCATTCCATCCCAAGCCTTGAAAGATCTTCACGCATTTTTTGAGTGTTTGGTCCTGAACCGGGGAAAACAGGGAGAACCTGGCCTCCAAGAGTATGAACCGCGATTGCCGCATTGACCGATTTACCCGCGGAAAACCAGATTGAATTAAGCGCTCGATTTACTTTGGCAAGGCACAGGGAGTCAAATTCCAGAACATGCTGCCAGGAAGGAGTGAGTCCTGCCGTGAGAATCTGTTTCATGGGCGGTACCTTCAAAAGGAAAAAGTGAAATCGTTAAAGGAACTTTCGAAACTCAAATTCCAGAAAAAGGATACTTCCGCTTTTTGCCCGCGCTTCCGAAAGTCCCGCGCGTTTCCGAATGAGTGGAAGTTTTGACCCCCTCTCAAAATTCCAACTCTTTTCCTTTTCTCCAGAGCAAACTTTTTTTGAATGTCCTTTAATTCTCTCTTCGGCGAAAAATTTTTGGAAAATGCGAAAAAATCGTTAAATTTGAAAAAATTTGTCTGTTTTTTCTAAAATGAATGAGTTAAATTGGAGGTGGATACTTGATTCCGGGGCAAAATCTGCTATGATTTGAGAATGGAGGAGTTTCATTAGAGAAACTGAAGTTTGAAGATTTTTGATTTCGTGAAAGAGTCAATCCCTATGCGAAAAAAAGCTGAATCATTCGTTTTTTCTTCGGCAAGTTTTTTGAGTCAAAAAGTTCGTGAGGAACTGTCAGCCTGGGAAACCGTTAATTTTCCAGGCTGGGGGATTTGGGGAAGCGCGTGCGGAACACTGCTCTTAGGAAGTTCGTTTCTCTTCGGTCAGGCCCCTCCTCAGAATCAGATTCCGGTTCAGAATGGAAAAGCACTCCCAGAGGGCATTCAGCCTCTTCCGCAAGACCCTAAAGGTCCAATGCTCTTTCAGGGGAGACTGATTTCCGACGGCGAGGAATCTGAGGAAACGGAAGGACCGGAAATCGCTCAGGTCTTTCCGCCGGTACCGCGTGAAATGCGCCGTTCAATGGAAGACGCACGAAAATTGATTGAAATGGAGCGTTTCGCGGAAGCAGGGCGAAAATTGGATCAGATTCTTGGCGCGGAGGAAGATTACTTTTTTTTGCTGGAAATGGACTCGGATGAGTCAGGCAACGTGTCCGGCGGTCATTTCGGCAATCTTCAGCAGGAAGCGGAACGTCTTCTTGAGGCGATGCCGCCTCGCGGAAAGGAACTCTATGAGACGGAATTTGGTACGGTTGCCCGACTGCTGCTTGAGGAGGCGTTGGCAGAGGGGAAGCCTGAAAAACTGAACCAGCTTTCCCGACGCTATTTTTTTACGCGGGCCGGCCGTCAGGCAGCGTTTCTTTTGGGTCTTTCACTGCTTGATCAGCAGCAGTATGTTTCGGCACGAAAGCAGTTTGAACGAATTTACTCATATTCGCAGGAACGAAAAGAGTTTGAACCGTCTTTAACCCTCTATCTCGCGACGGCGTGTTTGGCTGGCGGGCAGAAGGAATCCGCGAAGGAAATTTTCCGTCAGTCTCTTCAGGAAGGGAGTTTCGATTATTCCGAACTGCGTATTGGAGAAGTTTCGGTCAATGAATTATTGGCAGGAGAAAACGATTCCGCGTCAGCATTGACGGCCTTACTTGAGAATGAGCTTCCAGAGTTAAAAGTGGATTTGCCGGAAGAAATACGCAAATCGTGGGATCTTTTACTTCAAAATCAGGCGCGGAGCGTGTGCCAGGGGGCCGTTTCCATGCCGATTTTGACACCGGTTTGGAAATCATCAATGGTGGATGATCCGGAAGGAAATGTTTTGCTGACGCTTTTGAAAGAAAAAAACGAGCAGCAGATTCTGAACTATCTTTTGCCTTCTCATTCTCCTCTGGTGGTTGGGAAAACGATTCTGATGCGAACTCTTTGGAATCTTTCCGCGGTTGATCTTGAGACAGGAAAGAAACTTTGGGCGGTTCCATCGCAGGATTACGCTGGGATTCGTTCTCAAATCACGCGGCTCGATGAATCGCAGTTAGGTTCCGCGCAGGGGCTGCCGCCGTCTCAGAGAATCCATCAGCTGATGGCAGGATTGATTCAGCATCAAATTTTTGGCGAAAAGATTTACGGAGAACTGGCAAGCGACGGAAAATTCGTTTTTTGTGTTGAGGATACCCTTCAGCGTTACGTTCCGGTTCGTGAATCCATTCTCGTTCGGCGTTTGGGCGCGCAGAATGTCGCGTTTTCTGAAAAATCAAAAGAAAATGATCCCAATACGATTCCGAATCGTCTCGCGTGCTACGACATTCGGACAGGAAAGCTGATTTGGCATTTGGGAGGAGCGTCCGCCAGCTGGAATCTTTCTGAAAGCGGAGCGATGTTCCTTGGGGCACCGCTTTGCGTTGAAAATACGCTTTACGTTTTGGCCCAGCATTTGGGACAGATTCGTCTTTTGGCGATTGAAGCGGAAAATGGAAATGTTCTTTGGTCACAGACTCTTTGCCTGGCCCCAACCGCGTTTCAGGCAAATCCGACACCGTGCACGCCGCGGCTCTGCGAAGGAATGTTGATCTGCCCAACACCGAACCAGCTTTTGGTTGGAGTGGATTCGTTTTCAAGGAAACTTGCCTGGGCAAATGTTTACGGTGATCCGGCCGGGGCGAATGATGAAGTTCGTTATTTCGACTCACGTATTGGTTCTCTGCTTCAAAGCACGATTCCGGTTATGCCGGGCACGGAGGTCGTGACGGTTGGAGAAAAGGTTCTCTATCTGGGCATGAACAATACTCTGATTTGCCTTGACGGAATAAGCGGTAAAACTTTTTGGAAAAAACCGATTCATTATGTTCCGCAAACTTCCGGCGCGAACATTCTTTACGCGGAGGGAGATCAAATTGCCGTTCTGAATGGAAATTATGTTTTGATTTATTCCCTGGAAAAGGGAACTCTCCTTCGGCGTGAGTCTCTCGCGGACTTCGGCAAACCAAGCGGCCGCGGATTTGCCAGCGGTGAATCTTACGTTCTTCCTTTCGGGAATGAAAAAATCGTTCGATTTGACATTAAAAACTGGAACGCTCTTGAAGTCATCTCGCGGAATGAATCCGGAGAATTGGGAAATCTTGTTCCGGCGGGAGATTTTATTCTGTCGCAGGGCACTTCCAATTTAACGGCGTTTATTCAGAAATCGGCCGCGAATGAGTTCGTTCGCAAAACTCGTGAAATGGATCCTCAATCCCCAGAGGCTCTTCAGGTTGAGGCAATGATTTTGTGGCAAGACGGGAAATTGAGAGAAGCTCTCGAATTGCTTAAGTCCGGCGGTGCTCTCACGCGTGAGCTTTTCAAAAAGTACCTGCTTGAAATGGCGGAGAAGGATTCGAATGGCGATTTTGATTTCTGGTTTTCAGAAATGGAAAGTCAGGCGGAGAAATTTCTCTTTATCCAGCGGGTAGTTGAGCGGATGGAAGAGGAAAAGCGTTGGCGCGACGCGTTAACCTGGTGCCGAAAGGCTGTTCAGGAATTCGATGTTCTTGATGAGTCAATTTCTGTTTCCAGGCAGGAATTAAATTCCGTTTCCGGTGAGCGGGCAGAAACGCAAAACACGGTAAAAAATGAATTGAATCCTCACGATTCTTTTTCGTCTGGTGAACTTTGGCTGGAAGTTCCGATAATTGCCGGCGAGGAAACGAAAGACATTCAGAATCCCCAAAGCGAGCCAAACGAAGCGGCAGGCAGCGGCAGTCGGGAAGAAGAGCTTCGAAAGGTTTTTCAGGACCTCAAAATTTTTCAGTCTTTTGATGTCTGGCTCGGCGAACGTTTATCGCGGATCGCGAAAAATTCGTCCTCTGAAAATGGCGTTCGCGGCCAGCTGGAGACTTGGTCGGCCGAAGAAGCGGAGAAACTCCATCAGGAATTCGGAAAGCTAAAGGAAAAAGGGGATTTTTCTTCCGATATGGGCGAAAACCTTCAGAAGAATTTGGCGAAATATCGAATTCGGTTTGCTTTTCAGAAGAATCCCGTGGTGGAGGATGACTATTTTCAGCTCGTGAAATCGCGCGAGAATATTCCGGCGATTGAGGCCTTTATTGGGGAAACAGAGAGTGATCCGGCGAAAGCCGCGGCGAGCTTGGCTGGAATTTTTGAAGAGATGGAGGATTATGGCCGGGCGGCTCTTTACGTGCGGCATCTCGAAAGAAAATATCCCGCAGAAAAAGTATTGGATGGAAAAACCGCGAAAGAATGGCGTCTTGGCCTTTCCGAGGACAATCCAATTCGGAAAATCCTGGATCCGGAACTTTTGGAGTTTCCAGTCGGAAAAATCATCGTGACGAAGGAGAAAAACTCCGCGGAAGATGAGCCGTCTTTTTCACTGTCGACGCGCTATTCTTCTCATCATTTCTCCATGAACAGTCCATTTGAGGATATCGTTTTTCGCGGTAAAAGTGCCCCTGAGGTTTTGTGGGGTGAAGATACGCTCGGACGAAATCTGTTCAGAATGAGCCTGGGAGGAGAGGCGGAAGCAGCCGGAAACATTTCGATTTGGGCCCCGAATCAAAGACTTTCGATTTGGAGAACTTCGCAGCAGACTAATTGGCTGAAACTCCAGGGAACGTCATTCCTTCGCTCATCCAAGGCTCTTTCTCTTTATTCCCCTCAGATTCTTCCTGTTTCTCCCCAAACCGAACCGAATGAACCGCTTTTCAGCATGGGAAGTACGCATCCGCGTTTTTCCGTAAAACGGGTCCTTGAACCGTATCTTTACCCAATGATGAAACAGATTGAGAAAGAAAATTTGCCAATTCTCGAAGATCATGGATTTGAGTTGGTAGATTTCACGGCGGGAAAACCTTTTACGCTGCTTCAATTTTCAGACGGCTCCAGAAGAGCGATTGAACATGGAAATCATTTGAACCTTTGGAATTTTCCAAAATTGAACGTTCGCGGAGGTTACGCGGGCAATCTTGGAAATGATTTAATGGCAAGCACTTTTTGGGAAAAGAACGGAAAATTCATTTTGTTCCGAAACCAGGGGAGCGACCGAGAAACTTGGGTTCCATTCTGCGTGAATCAGGAAGAAAACTCATTTGGAGTGATCAATGAACTCCCGGAAACAATGGATGAAAAACGGGAGGATGAGCGTGATGGGAAGAAAACGCCTGAAATTCCGGAAAATTTTATGCCGTTTGAGACTTTACGCGGTATCTCTCCCGGAGAATTGACCGAGGCTTTGAAAAATTTGGGACACGATAATGAGAAATTAAAGTTCCACGAGAGAAGATTGGCAAACCGCATTCCGCGATTTGACTCATCCACCGGGAGAATCGTGGATTTTCTTGAATGTCCATCGTTAGACTTTGTTCAGATTTCGGACGATTGTCTCCTTCTCGCGGACAAAGAGCTTGGATTTGGAAAATTTGACTTTGAGGCTCAAAAATTCGAGTGGTTTATTGCCTGGAATCCACGAATCAGTAAGGAAAAAATCCCCTGCTATCTTTCGGGAGGAAAGTACTTTGAGTCGGTAAAAAAACTGGCCGTCGTGAACTGGAAACACCAGGTCGAAATTTTTGATCTGGAAAGAGGCGAATCTTTCTCCGTTGAATTTCCTGAACCGGACGCGAATGACTTTCCGGAAGGAGAACGAAAGACTCTTCCTGACTGGAAACCGGGGGATATGGTTGAGCTGGATCTGATTCCAGGTAAAAATGGCGCGTTTACGCTCATTTTAGGGCATGACGAGTACTATGAACCAATGGAGGAAGAAAGCGCTCCGCTTGACGAGGAATCATCCGAGTCAACCCAGGAAATGGAGCAAAAAGAAAATCCAGAACAAACCCCTGACGCGAACGACGAAAAGAATGATTCAGAAAAAGACAAAGAGGATTCTGATGCCGGCGTAAGCGGCGACTCGCGAAGTTCAGGCGAGTCGGGCATTTCCTCGCAGAAATCGCCCGAAAAAGATGAAGGTGAAACTCAGCAACAAACGGCGGAACAGGATATTCTTACGGAATATTCTCCGCTCGATGAAGACAGCTTTCCGCTGAATCACGCGCTGCTTTGTCATTTTGACGACAAAGGAAAACCGCTTTGGAAAAATTCGCGTTTCATTCAAAAATCGTACTTCCTGAAAAATATCCCATCCGGAATTCCGCTCATTGGTTTGGGACACCTGGAGACCTCCGGCGCGAGTCACTCAAGGCAAAAAGACCAATCGGCCGCCTGGCGTTTCTTTGATCAGCGAAATGGGAGAATCATTTACGATGCCAAATCACCGCAAATGCTCATTCTTTTCATGGAGGGAGATCCCGCGAAGAAAGAAGCGCAAATGGTTCTCACGGGAATGACTTTGAAATTTTCGTTCTCAGATGAGCCATACGCGGAAAATCATGCTGTTTTGAGTGATTCTCGCGCGTTACTCGGCGAGCAGATTAAGCGGAGGGAAGCGGAATTGAAATCCTCGAGCTCTTTCCTACTGGCCAAAGAACGCAGTTTTGAAGCGGAGAAAAAGGCTTTTGAACAAAAAAAAGACCCTACGGAGGACGAAAAAAAATACTTTGCCGAGCGATCCTCCGCTCATGAGATGGAATCGAAAGTTCATCGCGATTACCTTGAAAAGGAGAGCAAAGCCATTCAGGAGCTGAAGGATAAACTGGAGGCGGAAAATAAACGTCACGGAGGTCCACTGCCCGAAGAAGAAAAAGAAGGAGAAAATGAAAACGCTCCCAATAAAGAAAAAAAGGAGGTAAATTCATGAGTCAAAATGTCCTTTTTCACGGAAACGTTTTTTGGTGGGCGGCTTTTTTCTTCATCCTGATTTGGGGAGGAAAATTTACTCTTGGAAATGAGGAAGGCCTGACCTCCGCGGAAAAAATGGAAGTCAGGCAATGCGTTGACCGCGGATTGGAGTGGCTCGCCGCGCAGCAAACCCGCTCCGGACGCTGGACCGCTAACGGAGGTGAGTATCCAACGGCAATGACCGCTTTGGCCGTAATCGCGCTGACCTCGGAAGGTTCCACCACCATGCAGGGAAAATACTCACTCCAAATTCGCCGAGGGGTTGATTTTCTTTTAGCTCAATCTCGGGCAAATGGCCTGATCGGTTCGCAACGCGATCAGCGCTACACTTACGGACACGGCTACGCGATGCTTGCCCTGGCCCAGGTCTTGGGCGAGGAAGAAGACCTCCAGCGCCGCGAGGAAATCAAGTCAACCCTGATTCGCGCGGTAGAGTTTACCGCTTTCGCGCAGACAAAAGCGGGCGGCTGGGGCTACGTAAGTGCGAAAGACGGAAATGATTTCGATGAGGGTTCCACCACGATTACTCAGGTTCAGGGACTGCGAGCGTGCCGAAACGCCGGAATCCCCGTTCCTTCAAATACGATTGAACGGGCAATCGCGTATATTCACCGCTGCCGCGGTTCAGATGGAGGTATTTTCTACTCCTCAAGCAGCGGCCCGCCTGGAAGACCGGCAATTACCGCCGCCGCGATCGCCTCACTTTATTCCGCGGGCGAATATGATGACGAAAACGTTCCTCCTATGATGGAATTTTGCCGGAAAAATCTTGATGATATTAGCGGAACGGCCTTGGGTTTTTGGCACTACGCGCATTTTTACTATTCGCAGGTCAAATATCGAACGGGCGGTGAGGAATGGAAAAAGTATTATCGGGAAATTGCGCTCAAACTCGTTCGCGAAGCGGATCCTTCAGGCGGCTGGTCTCAGGGATTTGTCGGAAACGTCTACACGACGGCGAATAATTTGATTATTCTTCAACTGGAAAACGCCTCTTTGCCGATTTTTCAAAGATAAAAAAAGAGGAGGGAATAAAAATAAAATTTCCCAATCCGTGAGAATCACGGGAGTTTTCCGAAACACTGGAACAAATGAGTGAATCCGCGGTTCCGAAACTCCGAAAATATTAATAAACCGAAAGTCCGCTGAAATTCAGGACTTTAAATTTTGAAGATATGAAAGAGAGAAATTCAATGGAAATGACGATTCAGGAGATTAGTGCTCTCCGCACGCAGATTCAGGAGCAGCTGGCCCAGGTCATTGTCGGACAGGAAAATGTCATTGAGGAATTGACGATTGCCCTTTTTTGCCAGGGGCACGTCATTCTGGAAGGCGTTCCCGGTTTGGCTAAAACCCTCTTGATCAGTACTCTGAGCAAAACGATGGCTCTTTCCTTTAATCGTATTCAGTTTACGCCGGACCTGATGCCGGGAGACATCACGGGGGCGGACATTATTGAGGAAGATCGCGGTTCCGGGAGACGTGACTACCGATTTATTGAAGGACCTCTTTTCGCGAACGTGGTTTTGGCGGATGAAATTAACCGGACTCCGCCAAAGACCCAGGCCGCGCTTCTGGAAGCAATGCAGGAAAAGCAGGTTTCTGTCGGCCGTACGCGCCATTTGCTGCCGGTCCCCTTTTTCGTGCTGGCAACACAGAATCCAATTGAGCAGGAGGGAACCTATTCCCTGCCGGAAGCCCAGCAGGACCGTTTCATGTTTAAAATTCTCGTAAAATATCCAACCTGGAACGAAGAATTTGAGGTTGTGCGCCGAACGACCTCCGTCGGCAGCACGGAAATTAGCGCGGTTCTTGGAGTTGAGGAGATTCTGGCGATTCAGAACATGGTACGTGAAATTCCTGTTTCGGAGCATTTAATCCGTTACGCCCTTTCACTGGTTCGGCAAACGCGCATTGGCGAGCCGGGAGTTCCGGATTTTGTGAATGAAAACCTTTCATGGGGTGCTGGACCGCGTGCCGTTCAGTACCTGATTCTGGGCGCGAAAGCCCGCGCTTTGATTCACGGAAGAAATCACGTGACGACGGAAGATGTCAAAACACTCGCCTTTCCCGTTTTGCGTCACCGTATCGCGCTGAATTTCACCGCGGAGAGTGAGGGAATCGTTACGGATCAGATTATTCAGCGGCTCTTGGACTGCACGCCGGAACGAGAAGATGAACTCCTGAATGATCCAAGGTTTAAAAGAATGTTTCAGTAGAAAACAATCTCTTTCCCTAATTCCTGCCTGAGTTCGGGAAAGCAGGGATTTTTTCAGCGATTTCTGTCCGTACGGCCTGGTTCGGGGAAGTGTTTTCCGCTCCGAATGGCAGTGCGGAATATTTTTTCGATGATCGAAATCTGACTGGAATACGGAAACGGTACCAATTTTTGATTCCCGATTTTCACGAACCGGGTGAGTTTTGAGGAAAATTTTTGCCGGAAATTTTTCCGTGAAGTGCTTCTTTGAAACTCAAACCGTTTATTTTATGAAGTTTTGTCGTTTAAAAACCAGAAGGATACTTGACAAAATCTTTTTATCTGGTAAAATAAAAGTTGAGTTTTTTTATTTTTCCTTTTCTCCTTTATTTAATCAGAAAGTTGGTTTAACGTGGCGGATAAAAATCCTGTTTCCATCATCCGTAATATTGGAATCGCGGCGCATATTGACTCAGGCAAGACGACACTTAGTGAACGCATTCTTTTTTATGCTGGCCGAATTCACCGTATGCATGAAGTTGCCGAAGGGGCTGGAGCGACAATGGACTCCATGGACCTTGAGCGTGAACGCGGCATTACCATTCAGAGCGCTGCCACGACGGTCCATTGGAAGGAACGCCAGATTAATCTTATCGATACCCCCGGCCACGTTGACTTTACGGTTGAAGTTGAGCGTTCTTTGCGTGTTTTGGATGGCGCGGTTCTCGTTTTGTGCGCCGTTGGCGGCGTTCAGCCGCAGTCCCTGACGATTGACCGTCAGATGCGCCGGTATCGTGTTCCAAGGCTGGCTTTCATCAATAAAATGGACCGAACCGGAGCGAACCCATTCGAAGTCGTGCGTCAACTCCGCGAACGCCTCGCCTGCAATCCGGTCATGATGCAGTATCCAATTGGCAAAGAGCATGATTTCCAGGGCGTCGTGGATCTCATCACGCGCGAAGCGATTTATTTTGACGGCGCGAATGGCGAAAAAATTCGCCGTGAGCCCTGCCCCGAGGAACTGAAAAGTGTCGTGGAGGAATATCGTTCGCAGATGCTGGAAGCTCTCTCGATGTTCAGCGACGAAATTCTTGAAATCCTGCTCAGCGGAGAAGAAGATCAGATTAAGGAAGAGACCATCTGTTCCATCGTCAAAACCGCGACGCAGGCGGGATTGATGACCCCCGTTTTCATGGGTACCGCGTTCAAAAATAAAGGAATTCAGCCGCTATTGGACGCGATCGTCTCCTATCTTCCTTCGCCCACGGACGTTACGCCGACCGCGCTGGAATTTGAGGAGCCGCACAAAGAAATCGCGCTCGTTCCGGATTCCTCTCTTCCGATGGTTGCCATGGCGTTCAAAATCGTGGAAGATCCGTACGGCACGCTCGTTTTCATGAGAATTTACCAGGGAAAATTTAAGAAGGGCGAGCAGTATTTTAACCAGCGTACTGGTTCCCGGGAGCGTTTCGGGAGAATCGTGCGCATTCACGCCGAAGACAGAATGGAAATTGAAGAAGCGGGCGCGGGTGAAATCGTCGCGATTATGGGACTTGACTGCGCGTCGGGCGATACGTTCTGCAGTGAGTATCCGTACTGCACTCTCCAGAGTATGTACGTGCCGGACCCGGTTATTCAGGTCGCGATCAGCCCAAAAGAACGCGGTGACGCGAATAAACTTGGGAAAGCGCTCCAGCGGTTCCGGCGAGAGGACCCGACTTTGGTCATTACGAGCGACAAAGAGACTTCTGAAACGATCATGTCCGGAATGGGCGAGCTTCATCTTGAGGTCTATATCGAGCGGATTCGCCGCGAGTATAAAGTGGCGGTGGACGTGAGTAACCCGCGGGTAAACTATCGTGAGGCTCCCACGCAGCCATTCTCTTTCGATTACCGCTACAAAAAGCAGACTGGCGGTTCCGGGCAGTTCGCGCACATCGTAGGGGAAATTCGTCCCCTGCCGGAAGAGGGAACGGATGAATTCTTCCTCTTTGAAGAGCACATTGTCGGCGGACGCATTCCGCGCCAGTACATTCCGGCGATCGAGAAGGGGGTGCGGAAGTCTTTGGACAAAGGACCGGTTGCCGGGTTCCCGATTGTCAATATGCACTACGTCGTGAATGATGGCTCGTACCATGAAGTGGACAGTTCGGATATGTCTTTCCAGATTTGCGCACAGACGACCATTCGCGAGTATTTTCCGAAAACCAAACCATGCCTGCTTGAGCCGATGATGAAGATCGCGATTGAGTGCCCGCAAAATTTCCAGGGTTCCGTCGTGGGAGATCTTTCCCAGCGCCGCGGAGTTATCGTGAATACGGAGATGATTCAGGGGTCCGTCCGCATTGAGGGGGAAGTGCCGCTTTCTGAGACTTTCGGCTACATGACGGATTTGCGAAGCATTACCCAGGGCCAGGGAACGTTCCTTTTGATGTTCTCGCGATATAAACCGCTGCCGGCGTATCTTCAGGAAGAGGTTATCCTGGAACGCAAAAAGCAGCTTCAGGGAAAATGATTTCCGGAATAGGGTAATCGTCGCGATTTTTGGATAGAGGGATTCAGAAATGATTCTCTGACCAGTTCGCTTCAGGAACCTTCCCAAACCGTTTTTCTTAATGGAAAGCGATTATTCGCGAAAGGTTCTGGCGGAAGGTTTCTTATCCTTAAACGATCCGCGAAAATTTCATCCCGCGCCGCCGAATTTCTGACAGCGCGGGATGTCTCATTAAAAAACCGCTAAAAATTCGATTAAAACTCGCTTTCTGATTCCGTTTCTCACTCGACTTTTTCCGCACCTTCGGCGTCTTTCACGTCTTTGCCCCCTTCCGCGTCAACGTTTTTTTTCACTTCGCTGCCGTTTTCTTTCAGTTTAAGGAGGAGGCTTTTCCGGTTCCCGCGCAGCTCAAACCAATTCTCTCCAAGCTGACTGAGATCTCGATAAAGTAAGGTCGAAATCCCGGAGTAAAAAAGTTCCGCGCGTCCGGATCTGCTCAGGAACATCATCCAGGTTCCATTATCGGGGTAGGGAATGCTACCGAACAGGACCATTTTTTTCATGATGCGGTCCATCATCCGTTCATTTTCCGCGTCCGTTTCCGCGTTCGCCAGCTCCTTGACGTCGCGAAGAAGACGGTTCATCTGCCGCTGAAGGACTGGATCCCGGTTCCCAAACTGCTTTTGGATCAAAGCCCATACCGGAAACTGGCAGCGGTGAAGGATCCGCGAAAACTCCGGAGGTTCCGGCAGTGCCGCGATGCCGTTTTTCAGGGATTCACGCTCCTTCGGCGAAAGGTCCGGGATGGAAAGGATCCGTTCCAGCTGAGCGCGTCCGTGACTTTCTGCCTTGATCCCTGCTTCAATATCGCGGAAGAAATGCGTTTTCTGGAGATGGATCCCCAAACGGCAAAGCGCGAGCGAGTCACGAATGGCGAGTTCCCGGTTTCCCGCGCCCAGATAGCAGCCGGTACGCAGAAGAAGCCCTTCCGAGGCAATGAAGAGCAGCCCAAGATCCGTGAGGTCTCCAATTTCATTCAGCGTCAATTCCGGCTCATTCCAGAAATTTTCCAGGCACGGCATCAGGTACGGTTTCTCGACGGCACGCACGATGACATCCAGTGCGCTTCCATACTCCTGAAGATACTCTGCCGCCAGCGGATACTCTTCCGATTTCCACGGCTGCGCAAGATTGAATTTAAGGTACTTCTCTGCTTCCAGGTCTATTTCGGAAATCTGATCCAGATCGAGCGGATCCGTCTCTTCTTCATCGTACCGGGAGGCGTACTGCTCCTCCATTTCCTTGATTTTTTCCTTCCAAAATCGGTAAGGAGGCTGAAATTTCCCGACCGGCTGGATCTCCTCAGAAACTCCCAGACGCTTCCTGCTGGCATAATGTGTTCCCAAAACATCCGGCGAGAAATATTCGAGAAGGAGGCGGAAACCGTTTTCTTCCGGAACCTTAAACGCTGGCTCGTACTCTGCCGTCAGTACCGCGAAATAGTCGATCCGTCCGTCTTCATCCGCCGGAGGATGAACGAATCCAGACTCTTCCGTCTGCCAGTCCCTGGGA
>JAFQUP010000047.1 GCA_017408405.1 Thermoguttaceae bacterium | reverse complement strand
TCTGATCCTGCCGATCGTCGTTGGTCTCGTCCTCGGCGTCACGGGCGTCATTGGTCTTCTCGTTGGTGCTCTGACCTCCGGTTTCTGCGTCGCCGTCTACATGGCGAACGCTGGTGGTGCGTGGGACAATGCGAAGAAATATGTCGAAACGGGTGAATTCGGCGGCAAGAAGTCGGAAGCTCACAAAGCGACCGTCGTCGGCGACACCGTTGGCGACCCCTTCAAAGACACGACTGGTCCGTCCCTGAACATCATCATCAAGCTGATGTCCATGGTTTCCGTCGTCGCCGCTGGTCTGATCGTCCGCTACTATCTCCACTTCTAATCGTGGGTTAGCGAACTCAGAACCTGAGTAAAAAAAGAGCACTGTCTTTTGGACAGTGCTTTTTTAATTGGTTTTTAGGGTTGAAAGTGAAAGTGGGCTGCCGAAAGTCGTCCGAAACATTTGATTTGTTTTTCGAGACGCCCGGAGACACGTTAAGGCGTAAAGCTTGAACAGGTCAGGTAGCCATCAGGAAAATCAGGAAGAGAAGCAGCAGGATAACTCCGGCAATTGCCCAGATAATCCAGACTTTTCCGAGGCGCAGTTCCTCAAGTTCCTGTTCCTTTTTCTTTTCCTGAATGAACTCCAGACTGTTTTCCAGGAGGAGATCATAGACCGAGTGACAGACAGGGCATTGGACGCGCTGTCCGATCATTTCCCTGTCAACATCCAGAACATGTCCCTTCGGGCACGGTATGTGGACGAGCTCCAGCTCCGCGGCTTTTTTGGGAGCTTTGGTTGCCTGCGAGAGGAGTTCCTTCGTTTGAGCGGCAGCCTGTTCTTTTTGGACTTTTTTCTTTTTTTGCTCCAGCATTTGGAAAGGATTCGCCTCTGAGGATTTCTCCTGCGTTTGTTCCTGGCGGCTTCCTTCTCCGCCAAGCAGGGCGTTCAATTCATTCCCTTTGGCGGAGGAACGTTTTGAGGATGAAGTAAAGTCGAGGCCCGTACCATGATTTTCTTCCGGAGTGACGACGGGGGTAACGACCGGCACGGCCTGCGGCGGAGGTGAGGGGATGATGAACTGGATCGCACAAATGGGACAGGTGATGACGTGACCCGCGTGAGAGGAGTCTGCCTGAAGCAGATGGCCCTGAGGGCAGTAAAACTGGAAATTCATGTTTTTCTCGATATTTATGCGGTTAATGACAGGTAAACGGACATTTGGTTTACCCTCTGCCTCTATTCGCAATCTGCTTGGTGAGGAAGAGGTGTGGTAATTTCTCTAAAAAGTATTTTTTGATAGAGATTTTTCTTATTATATCATAAAAAAGAGGTTCAATGGCAAATAAATTTAAAAATTTTGAAAAAAAACGAAAATGTTTGGTTTTTTTAGGGAAATGAATCTTGACATAGAAACAAAATCTGGTAGGATATTAAGTTTAACAGGAAGTTTTTTTGGGTAAGGATAAAAATTACCCCTCACCTGTGCGGTATTCATTTGAGAGACCGCGAAGAAGAAACCTTGCCGTTGACATTAGGTGAATCTGATGTCTTCAGGCCAAACAGTCGTGCTAAAATCGGAGTTTGAAATGGAAAATAATGAATTGAATCCCCAGACAGAAAGTGTTCAGGAAAATGCTCAGGCTGAAGCCGCTCAGGTTCAGGAAACGGCTGCTGCTGAAACGCAGGTGGATCTGGAAGGCGCGCGGGAAGAGATGAAGAACAAGCGTGCGCCTTTGACCGCTGAAGAAGAAGCGGAACTGGACAGCGCGATGGCAGGCGGTGACCTCGACGCGATGCTGAAGGATTCTGTCGGCGCGCCTGTCACGCTTGAAGTTTCTGCCAAAGTCACGGTGAAAGTGATTAAAGTCGCGAGTGACAATGTGTTCGTAGAGATTGGCGACAAGCAGGGATTGATTCCGCTTAAGCAGTTCAAGGAAAATCCTGAAGTTGGCGCGGAAATTCAGGTTGTCGTCGCGAAGGAAAATAACGCGGACGGTCTTTTTGAGGCGAATCTTCCGGGAAGCGCGGTCACGAACGCGGACTGGGAAACGCTGGAAAAAGGAATGATGCTTGAAGTAACCGTCACGGGAAGCAACGCCGGCGGACTTGAGTGCAAGGTGAAGAGCCTGCGTGGGTTCATTCCGATGAGCCAGATTGATTCCGGCCGCGTGGAAAACGTTGAGCAGTACGTTGGCCAGAAAATGGACTGCATCATTACGGAGGTGAATCCCAAGCGCCGTAATCTTGTTTTGAGTCATCGTAAAGTGCTCGATCGTGAACGCGACGCGAAACGTGAAGAAGTGTTCGGCTCTTTGGAAGTTGGTCAGACGCATACCGGAACAGTGCGCAAAATCATGGATTTCGGCGCGTTTGTCGATATTGGCGGTGTTGATGGCTTGCTTCACATCAGCCAGCTTTCCTGGGAACGGGTTAAGCATCCGTCTGATGTCCTGAAAGAAGGCGATGAAGTGACGGTTCGTATTGAGAAAATTGATCCGAAAACCAAGAAAATCAGCTTTGCTTATCGTGATCTTCAGGTCAATCCATGGGCGAATATTGAGGAAAAATACCCGGTTGATTCCACGATTACCGGCAAAGTTACCAAAATCACGGATTTTGGCGCGTTTGTCGAACTTGAATCCGCGGTGGAAGGTTTGGTTCATATTTCCGCGTTGGCGAATCGCCGAGTTGAAAAGGTGACTGATGTCGTGAACGTTGGCGATGAAGTGACCGCGAAAGTGCTGTCGATTGACGCGAAGAAGCATAAAATCAGTCTTTCCATTAAAGCGCTTCTCGAAGTTCCGGTGACGGAGAAGAAAGAGAAGGAAGAGAAAAAAGAAGAGAAGAAATCGGAAGATCGTGAGGTCGTTCCGACTGGTAAACGTCCGAAAGCAGCCTTTAAAGAACTCCGCGGCGGTCGTGACTCCGGTACTACGGGCGGTCTGTTTGGCTGATTTTCCGAAGAGCGGATTTTTTTACCTGATTTTTTAGGAGAAAACGGCATATTCCGAAAACGGGATGTGCTGTTTTTAATTGATTTTTGTCTTAAATAAAAGTAAAGCGGAAAGCGAACTTTTTTGAGCGTGATTTTGCCCTTTGCGGGTAAAAACGGTGAATCTTATTCCCGCGGCTGATTGGATAATTCATTTGGGAATAGTTCCGCGGGAAAATCCGGCGGATTATCTTTTAGGGGTTGAATTTCCTGAATCAGGCGTTTGACGGTTTCTTTCAGGTATTGATTTTCAGCCTGAACTTCATAATAGTCGGAAAAGGCGAAAGCAACCGCTCCGAGAGCCGCTCCAACCAATAGGCAAATTGGACTCATCCACATTTGAATTCTTCCATGAAGCAGACTTCCTTTTCTTTTATTGACATATCCTAAAATAAACGCGGCAATTCCAGTGAAAAAAGGAAAAAAAACCAGAGAAAGAAAAGTCAGCGCGTACCCAAGCAAAATCAGTTTTTTTGTGCTTTGCTTCGAAGAATAGGGCTTGAGGGCCTTTTCAACTTCTTCGATTGAGTTGAAACGTTTATTTTTTTCCCAGTCAGTCATTTGATTGAGGGCTTTTTGAAGTTTTTTGGGAATTTTGCTTCCATATTTTGCTGCATTGATGAAATCCGGATCTTCCAGGTTTGGGATTTTTCCGGTTAGAAGGAAAAAAAGCGTGCAGCCGAGCGAGAAAATGTCAGTTTTTTCGTCAATTTCCGTTTTGTTTCTCTGTTCTGGCGACATGAAGTCGGGTGTTCCTCCATGGTGGACGTTTTCATTCATCGCGGAACGCAGCTGGGTAAGTCCCAAATCGAGGACTTTAACGGAACCGTCCGGTTTGATCCAGAGATTTGAAGGTTTTAAATCGCAGTGGATAAGCCCGAAGCCGTGCGCGTACTTGAGACCACGGCAAGCCTGAAGAATGATTTGAACCGCCTGGATTGGGGGTAGTTTTCCGTTTGTGACGATTGTTTCGGTAAGATTTTTTCCTTCAAGGAGTTCCATGACCAAAAACGGCTGCCCGTTGAAGGTGCCGGCATCCATGGTCGTGACGATGTTTGGGTGGAAAAGCCTTCCGGCCGAGATGATTTCCTGGTGGAAACGTTCCGTGATTTCTGGTGTCAGGAATCTTTTATGGCGGATAAATTTGACCGCGACTTTTCGGTGAAGCATCAAATGTTCCGCCTCATAAAGAATTCCCATCCCGCCTTTTCCCAAGACTTTTTGGATTTCGTAAAATCCGATGATTTGGGGTAATTCCAGAGATTCTTCCGAATCCATGAAACGGGTAAAACGATCCCCAAACTGGCTCAAGAGGCTTGTTCCAGAAAAGGAAACCGCCCCCTGCTCCGCGAGCTCCAAAACAGGTTTGGCTTCCCGTTCCAACTGACTCAGGAGTTCGGAACACCGCGGGCATTGCGCAAGGTGGTTTTCAATTTCAGCGCATTGGTATTCTTCCAGTTCACATTGAATAAATGACCGTAACCATGATTCATCGCAGCATGACCTCATATTTTTTTCCTTTCAATTAATAGAACGGGAGGGTGTTACGCGGTAATGCCAAAATTTAAAAATATTTTTAACTTTTTGAAGCCATTGATACTTTCAGGATTCTGAAAAAACGTGGTGTCGAGCAAATTTCTGATTAATACCTGGCGAGGATTTTCATTGGTCAAAACTTTTGGCAAACCTTTCAATCAGGTTTAAAGGAGTTCGCCAAACTGTTTTTTAATTTGGTCAAAGACTCTTTTTTTAGCGGCACGTACTGCGGTTGCCGTCATTCCCAGTTCACGGGCAACCTCTTCACTTGTCGCGCCGCGCTGGTTCATCCTTCTGAACACCTCGATAGTCTGCGGGGAAAAATGGACTTTCAAAAGTTCGGTGAGCTGTTGGAAGAGGATATTATTCTCCTCAATTCTGGCAGCCGGGTCTGTCTCCTCTTCATTTTCCAAAGTGAGCCTGGAAAGGCTTTCGAGATAGCGTGGATCATTCGCGTGTTGGCGATAAAAATCGGCAATACGCGAATTCGTGACAGTCCGGAGCCATTTTCGAAATTTATCATCGGGATTTTCCTTACGAAAAGAATGAATCCCTTTGACTAGGGAAAGCATGACTTCCTGATAGACATCGTATTGATCTTCCGTACTGATGTTTGCTTGCCGGCACCAGTAGAGAATCAGCCTTCCATAAAGAACACGGAGTTTCTCCCACCCTTCCGGAAGATTATTTCGGCATTGAGTTAAAAGTGATGTTGGCGTTTCCTGAAATTGTCGCATAATTTTCTCACCGATAAAATTTATTTTGAGTTATCAAATTAAGTATACGAAATTTTCAGGTAATTTCAAGGGTTTAATGATTTGAAAAGTATGATATTGGTAAAGTTTTTTGAAAATTTGAAAGTTTTAGTGAAAAGTCTCAAAAAAAGTTTTGGGGGTTTATTGAAATTTTTTTTATCTATGGTAAAATACAAAAAAATTTATTATGGGGAATTTTCCCCTCCGAATCATTTGTTTTTTTATTGCGAGATTAAATCCATGTTCATTTCCCTTGACTGGCTTTCGGATTTTGTGGATCTGTCGGACATTACGCCGGAGAAAATTGCGAATCGTTTGACGCTTGGCACGGCAGAGGTGGAAGGCATTGAAACGGTTTATCGTTTTGTGAAAGGCCTTTTCGTTGGGGAAGTAATCCAGGCTGAAAAAATCACTGTCCGCAAGGAAGATGGTACGGAAAAAATTCTTACGGCCTGCACGGTGGACTGCGGAGCGGCTGGAACATTTCAGACGGTTTGCGGCGCGCCGAATTGTGCTTTGGGCGTGAAAGCTCCGTTTGCTCCCATGGGAATTAAACTTGGTGAAGTGGAAATTTCCGAAACGGAGCTGGCTGGCCGAAAATCTCAGGGGATGCTCTGTTCGGCAAAAGAGCTGAATCTGTCCCATTGGCATGAAGGACTTTTTCTTATTCCGGGCAATATTCCGAATGGGACACCGATGGAAGAACTGATTCCGGAGACAGATACGCTTATTGAGTTCGACAATAAGAGCCTTACGCATCGTCCAGACCTTTGGGGCCATTACGGTTTCGCGCGTGAATTCGCCGCTCTTTTCGGGCGTGAGCTGAAACCGCTGCCGCAGATTGATCTCGCGCAGTTTGAAAATCTTCCGAAGATTCCGATCGTGATTGACGATGAGGAAGCTTGCCCGTGTTACGGTGCCGTATCGATGGAGATGAGCAAAATTCCGGTTTCACCAGTCAAAATGCAGTATCGTCTGCATACGATTGGTCAGCGGACGTTTGATTTGATGGTGGACGTGACGAACTACTGCATGTTTGAGCTTGGTCAGCCGACGCATGCTTTTGACGGTGATCACGTGGAGACGATCCGCATTGCCAAATTCGCGCAGATTCTTCGTGAGAAAAACGCGTTTACGGAAGAGGGAACATTCACTACGCTTGATAATCAGGCGAGAAAAATGCTTGCTGATGATTTGCTCATCACGAGTTTCAATGGCGAAACGATTACTCCGATCGCGCTTGCGGGCGTCATGGGCGGTTTGGACAGTGAGATCACGGGCAAGACGCAGCGCATTGTTCTTGAGTGCGCCAATTTTCACGCGGCTACAGTTCGCCGAACGGCAGTTCGCCTCGATTTGCGCAGTGACGCGTCCCAGCGTTTTGAGAAAAGTCAGCCTCCAATGAATACGCGAATTGCCGCTGGCAGAATTCTTCAACTCCTGAAGGATTCTGGAGTGGATTATCGTGTGACGAGTGCTTATTCTTTCGCGGGCAATGAGATGACAGAATATCGTCCGTTGACGATTGGTCCCGGCGTTTTGAATCGTTTGGCCGGCATCGAGCTTCCGAAAGAGCAGATTATCGGTATCCTCACTTCGCTTGGCTTCCGTGCTGAGTTTGACGCGGACGAAGCGCTTCAGGTTCAGATTCCTCCGTTCCGCAGCCGAAAGGATATTTCCATTCCTGAAGATATTGTGGAAGAAGTGCTGCGAGTTTTCGGGTACGACATGATTCCGCCGGTGATGCCGAAGGTAGAGATTAGTCCGCTTTTGGTAAGTAAAGAGATTCGTTTGGAGCACAAAGCGCGTCACTTACTGACTTTGGCGCATAATTTTGTCGAACTGCACAATTACAGTTGGTTTGACGATAACTGGAATAAAGTAATTGGTTTTGAACCGGCGAACATGATTGAATTCGCGAATCCAACGACTTCGTTTAATCGTTTTCTTCGCACGACACTGATGCCGAATCTTCTTCGTCTGGTTGGGAAGAACCGCGGATTCAGGGATCAATTCCGATTCATGGAATTTGGTCACGTTTATTCGCTGCTGGATAAACCTGAATGTGAGGATTTGAACGCGGATCGCACGCTTCCGCGCGGTATCGCGAACCGGACGAAGATGCCGATGGGCCGCTGTCTTGAGAGGACGCACCTGGCAGGAATCAGTTACGCGACGGCGGCTTACGGAACGCTTGAGGACCATTACCGAAATATCAAGGGGGCACTTGAAGATCTTGGGAAACTTTTAGGAACGACCTTCTCTTTCATTGCCGGTACGCCGGAAAAAGCTGTGTCAGGCGGAGCCGCCGCTCCCTGGATGCAGGACGGATACTGGGTCGAAATTTTCCAGGGTGACGTAAAAGACGGTAAGAAAGTTGGTTCGTTAGGTGTTTTGGACGGTAAATTCCTCAACACGATTGTCTCCGAGGGCGGTCAGGTCGTTTGGTTTGAGTTAGAGTACTTTAAGCTGGATACGCCGCTTTTCCCGGAACTGAAATTTAAGGGAATGCCGGTTTACCAAGGTTCGTGGCAGGACTTTTCGCTCGTATGGGACATTGAAAAAGGTTATGCCGCGCTTGACGCGAAACTTGGTGAGTTCAATCATCCGCTGCTTAAAGGCCGCGATTTCGTTTATTTCTATAAAGGGAAAGGACTTGAAAAGACGCAGGGCAGCTATACCTGGCGGCTCTGGCTTGGGTCGGATGAACGAACGCTTAGCGGTGAGGACATTGATGATTTCCGCACGAAGTGGCTGGATTTCCTGAGCAAGGAAGGAATTGCCATTCGCGGATAGAGGATTCATTCGCGCGGGCAGTTTCCTGGCCAAAGGAATTGCCCGTATTTTGAAAAGTTTTCAAAACTTCTGCCTGTTTTTTTCTTTCATGAAACAGTTCGTGAAGAGTTTTGAGAATAATCTATCGGGGAGTTTGTCTCCCCTTTTTAATTTGGAAAAAATCACCCGCAAAAAATTAAGGGTATTCTTTGTGGATCAGAGCGATTTTTCCTTCAGTTTGGATAAATTTCGTAGCGAATTTAAGAAAATAATCAAAAATTGCTTCTCCCCCCGTTTTCAATTCAAGAAAATCTGTTAAAATACGTAAAGAGTTAATTTCTTATTGAAGTCATGTTTACTTAAATAGAATATGGCAATCAAGACGGAGTTGACCGAGATTGGAAATGCCTATGAAAGATCCTCTCTTTCGGCGGAGCGGATAGGAGTGAATGATTGGGATTGAGGTCATGCCGAAGTGCGGCCTCTGGATGTCGAAATCTCTGGCAGGCATGAATCAGCAGAAAAAATTCTTGATGAAAGTAGTTGGAATATGAAAAATTCCCGTTCTGGATTGGCACCGCTTCCGATGTCCGTAGAGGAAATTTCCGCGCGAGGCTGGGATCAGGTGGATGTGGTATTTGTTTCTGGCGACGGTTACGTCGATCATCCTTCTTTCGCGACAGCGCTTTTGGGACGATGGCTTGAGTCTCACGGCTTTCGAGTCGCGGTTATCGCGCAGCCGGACTGGAAATCGTGCGACGCGTGGCGAAAGTTTGGTCGTCCGCGTCTCTGTTTTGCCGTGAATTCTGGAAATATGGATTCCATGGTGAACCACTATACCGCGAATCGTAAAGTTCGGAATGTCGACGCGTATACTCCGGGCGGTAAAATTGGAATGCGACCGGATCGGGCCGCGGCGGTTTACTGTCAGCGCGCTCGGGAAGCATTTCCGGGAGTCCCGGTCATTCTCGGTGGGGTAGAGGCGAGTCTGCGCCGGACCGCTCATTACGATTACTGGAGTGACAAAGTACGTCGCAGTGTTTTGCTTGACTCGAAAGCGGATCTTCTTTCTTTTGGCATGGGAGAACGTTCACTTTTGGAAACGGTGAAACGTCTGGATGCCGGGGAGTCCATCGAGCAGATTCGGGATATTCCCGGAACGGCTTATCGTTTGGGAGCTTCCGAGTTCATGCTGAAGAATGAAAACGGAGAAACGTCCGTAGATGCCGCGAAATTGCCTGAAAATATCGTTTTTCTTCCTTCCATGGAGGAAGTTTCGGCAGATAAGGTGAAATTTGCTGAAATGACCAAAATGATTTATGAAGAAATGAATCCTTTCTGCGCTCGGCCTCTTTTCCAGCAAAGCGGAACCGAAGCTGTCATTCTTAATCCGCCGGCGAAACCGCTTTCAACTGAAGAGATGGATGAGATTTACGCGTTACCTTTTACGCGGCGTGAGCATCCGAGTTACGGTGACGCCAAAATTCCGGCTCTCCAAACCGTACGTGATTCCATTCAGGCAGTTCGCGGCTGCTATGGCGGCTGCTCTTTCTGTTCCATTGGGGCGCATGAGGGAAAATTCATTCAGTGCCGTTCACGGGAATCGATACTGAATGAAGCGAAAAAGATGGCGGAAGATGTCCATTTCACCGGAACGATTACGGATATTGGCGGTCCAACCGCGAATATGTTCGGAACAGGCTGCTCAAATCCGGAAGCGCGGAAAGTGTGCCGCCGCAGAAGCTGTCTTTATCCGGAAATTTGTCCGAATTTGGATACGAGCCACCGGGAATTCCTGGGGCTTCTGGACGCGTCTCGCCAG
Organism: Thermoguttaceae bacterium; assembly: GCA_017408405.1. Taxonomy (GTDB): domain Bacteria; phylum Planctomycetota; class Planctomycetia; order Pirellulales; family Thermoguttaceae; genus RGIG3701. Next base: position 1,321 of record JAFQUP010000047.1, on the reverse strand, counting down.
GTGCCTGGCGTGAAAAATGTTTTCATCGCGTCCGGTATTCGGACTGATTTGGCCCAGGCGGCGCCTGAGTATGAAGAATTCATGGAGAAACTCCTTGACCACCATGTTGGAGGTCATTTAAGTGTCGCGCCGGAACATGTTTCTGAAGCGGTTCTGAAATGCATGAATAAACCGAATATCGACGAATTTGACCGATTTGTCGATGATTTTGATGAAATGACGGAAAAACTTGGAAAAGATTTTTACGCGGTTCCGTATTTCATCGCTTCCCATCCCGGATGCCGTCTTGAGGAGATGGTGGAATTGGCGGAGTATCTTCACCGTTACGGATATCGACCGCAGCAGGTTCAGGATTTCTATCCGACTCCATTTTCAATCGCGACCAGTATTTACTTCACGGGCATTGATCCGTTTACCGGCGAAAAGGTGCATTGTGCGCATGGTGACCGGGAACGCAGGCAGCAGCGCGCTTTAATGCAGTATTTTAAGCCGGAAAACTATCAGGATGTGCGTGAGGCACTCGAAAAAATTGGAAGGACTGATTTGATTGGAAAGGACGCGGAGTGCCTCATTGGTCCTTCTGCTCCGGAAAAAGTGGAAACCTTAGAGCGTGCCAGTGCCGCGAAGGGTGGTTATCGGCAGCGTTCAAGGCAGGAAAATGAGTCTTTTGAACAGCGCGCGTTCCAAAAAGCCGCTCGTCAGCGCGGCGCGACTGGGTTTGACAAAGCGCGGAGAGGAATAAACGGCAGATCAAAAGATCGTTTTGAAAGTTTTGATCGTTCAAACCGAACAGAACGTTCTGGCCGTGGCGGTCGTTTTCAGGACCATGATTCCCGTTTTTCGGGTCGGGAAGAAAGATCGGATCGGGCTGGACGTTTTTCGGATCGTTTTTCAGACCGTTACTCTCGTTCCCGGCGAGAAGACAGTCGCCAGGATGAGTTTCGGCAAGGGCAAGGAACTCGGGACGGCAATTTCGGCGAAAGAAACTTCCGCGGCGGCGGATTCAGGGAAAATACGGATCGTTTTGGGAGAGTGGACTACCGTAATTCCTGGAAAACAGATCGTCGTGGAGGAAAACCCAAATTTCAAACATCGGCAAATGATGACATTTGGGATGCTGAAACGAATGCCGTTTTGAAAGAAAACGGTCTCTTTGGAGTTGAATCACGGCAACGGGAAGAACGCGACGGCGGTCGTCGTGACGGCGGATTCCGTGATGGCGGTCGTCGTGACGGCGGATTCCGCGATGGCGGTCGTCGTGACGGCGGATTCCGCGATGGCGGTCGTCGTGACGGCGGATTCCGCGATGGCGGTCGTCGTG
>JAFQUP010000046.1 GCA_017408405.1 Thermoguttaceae bacterium | reverse complement strand
TTGAGCGAAAGCGAGGACGACGTTCGACGACCGGCAAGGTCGTAAGTGTAGGCGAAGACCGCGCTCTGGGAATCGAAGTTGAAAGTGGTGTAAATGGGGCGATTCAGCGCGTCGTAGGTATAAGAATACGAATGTTGGCCGTCGGTGGCGTACAGCAGGTTGCCCACCGCGTCGTAGGTGTACATGAAGTAGTTGGTCGTATTGCTCCAGTTTTCCGAGGTCAAACGCCCGATCGTGTCGTAGGAGTAGGTCGTGATCCGGCCATTCCGGTCGGTTTTGGAAACGAGCCGCCCGAGCGCGTCGTAGGTATAGTACCGCGCCGCGTTTTTCTCGTTCGTCTCGGTCGCGACCAGGCCCATGTAGTTGTACGTGTACAAGGTCGTGTTCCCGACCGGATCGGGATTGGCAAAAACGGGAACATAATATCCCAGTCTCCTCCAGTGTCGAAAGAACAATAGTGAAAACGGTGATATTCTTCTGTTTTTTACCATTTCTTTTTTATGTGCATTTCCGTTATGATATATTCCAGGGAGAACATGGTAAAATCTTTAGAAATTTATGTCCTCGCCTTCCGGCCAAGGGCCAATGATGTATTTGCTGTGAGTTGACCCCTCTCCCGGACTCCAAAGTTTACGGAACCCAAATCCTTTCAGCTTGCGTTCGCGAACACGCCGGAGGAAACGGTCCGTGACAAAAAAGTTAAAATCCTCAGGTATTTGAAAAATAGGAGTATCGCCAATCATTTTCTCCAGAAACCAAAATCGTTTGACATAAGCAGGGCGTTTTTTTTCCTCCTCATCAAACCATCTGATTTCTGATCGCATTTTATCCAGTGCATCCAGCCGTCTCTTAGGCCACCAAGCGGTAAGCTGAGGATTTTCGTCGCATTCAATAGGGTAAAATTCCCCTTCAGGTTCCAGTAAATCTCTCAATGCGTCAGCCGCCCGTAAGGACAAGATCAGATAGGGAGAAGATTGAAAGTCATAAGGAAAATCACCTCGGGCAGTTCTCTTGGATAAATACTGATATTTAACTTTCGCTGGCCAGATATCTTTGAGGGATTTCTCTCGAAAATTATCCCTCATTTCCTGTTTTAAACGAATTCCCGGCATTTCATCAGGAATGATCATTTGGATGGAACAGTAACGATCATGCCCATTCTTTTTAATAGCTGGATGTAAACAATAAACGGTCATTTTTTTCTCCTATAGTGAAAGTTTTCCTTTTAACAATTCTTCACGGGCAACCTCGAAAAACCACGTTTTTCACAAAAAATCATCAACAAAAAGCATTTTAGCATAAAAAGAACGCCAAGTCAAGGAGTTTGAGTGAGAGAAGAACTTTTTTACAAAAAATGTCGAATTTTCTTCGTGGATAAAAGGGACGATCACCTGGAAAAACTCGGGTGCAGGCTGACTATTTTGCAAATGCTGATCCTGTGGGAGATATTTCGGAAAAAGCTGGAATGTCTGTACAGGAATTCTCCAAAAGGCGGCCGCCGCGCGGAAGTCAAAATCAGCCTGAAAAACCTGACGTACAACCTGACCGCTTCGCCTCCCTTCGTCAAACTGCGGGAAAACTGTGTACCCATTAAACGAAACGGGGCTAAAATCACGCGAAAATGGGCTAAATTCGTGCGAAATCGCGTTCCATGGCCGACACGATGACGCAATATCCCAGAAATTTTCACAAATTGGAATTTTGGTATCATCGTGTTGGGAAATTTGGTGTTTTTCGAGGAGGCCATTGATAAAAAACCGGCTCCTGTTCACTCTTCAACCTTAAAACCGTCAAAGATTAGAAAAAACTTAAGAAATTATTCTGCTGCTCACCTCCCCTTGACAACATTTTCTCCCCATATTATAATCTTGTTTATAGCTGTAGTGGCTTTTGTCTGAAAACGAGGTTTTTGGAAGTTGCCATTAGTCAATAGTTTTTTTGGGGGGGAATGATCCGGAGGTGTTTTTGAGTTTCCGTTCATTTTCATTTGTTTTTGGTATTTTTTAGAGTTTTATTTGCATGAACCTGCTCACAGTAGAATCCGTCCGTAAGTACTTTGGTCCAGATCCGGTTCTTGATGGAGCTTCTTTTGAACTTCATTCCGGAGAGAAAATAGGATTGGTTGGTCCGAATGGTACTGGTAAGAGTACGCTAATGAAGATTATTGCCGGGCGAGAGGAGGCGGACGCTGGACGGACAGAATTTCACCCGACAATTCGCGTTGGATATCTTGAGCAGCAGCCGGAGCCGTCGGAGAGGACCTTGTGGGAAGAAGCGCATTTGGCTCTGTCTGATTTGGTTACTCTGCAGAATGAGGCGCTTCAGGTCGCGGAGGATCTCGCGAACGAGGAGGATCCGAAACAGCATGAACGTTTAGCCGCGCGGTACGATTACCTTCAGCAGGAACTTCTTCGCAGGGACGCGTACAATTTGGAATATAAAGTGGAACGCGTTCTCCAGGGTCTTGGATTTCTTGATAAACAGTGGGAAACCCCCGTTTCATCGTTGAGCGGCGGAGAGCAGAATCGTTTGATGCTGGCCAAACTGCTTTTGGCGGAACCGGACGTCATGCTTTTGGACGAACCGTCGAACCACCTGGATTTAGCCGCGACGGAATGGCTTGAGGATTTTCTGAGGGAATCGACAGCGGCCGTTTTGGTTATTTCCCATGACCGATATTTTCTTGATCGAGTGACGAACCGCACGCTGGAGCTTTTTGCCGGTACGATTGATTCCTATCCGGGAAATTTCTCTGCGTACCTGAAACAGAAGGAAGAGCGTCTTCTGGTTCAGAAAAGAACGTATGAAAAGCAGCAGGAAGAGATTGCCCGGGCGGAAGAGTTTATTCGCAGAAATCATTACGGAATGAAAGCCGCGCAGGCGGAGGACCGGCGTAAAAAGCTGGAGAGGATAGAGCGCGTCGCGCCGCCTCGTGAAATTTCGACCCCTCCAATGGGCATGAAAGCGAAAGATCGTTCCGGGGACATTGTTCTGCGTGCGAAGGATTTGAAAAAGGGTTTTGATCATGTTCTTTTCGAGAAAGTTTCTTTCCAGATAGAGCGCGGTCAGCGTTGGGGGTTGATTGGTCCGAACGGCTACGGCAAAACGACGATGCTTCGGTGTCTTCAGGGCATCATGGATCCGGATGCGGGGACGGTTCAGATTGGGACGGGCGTCAAAATAGGGTATTTTGACCAGCAGCTTCAATCTGTCGACGGAGAAAAAATGGTAGTCGATTCCATTCGTCCGAGCCATAAGGAAATGGATGAGCCGGCCCGAAGGGCGCTTTTGGCGCGTTTTGGGATCACGGGCGATCAGGTATTTCAGAAGGTGGATTCATTAAGCGGGGGTGAGCGTTGCCGGGCCGCGATGGCGCGTCTGGCGAGTGAGGACGCCAATTTTTTGATTCTGGACGAACCAACGAACCATCTTGACCTTTGGGCGCGGGATGCCTTGGAAAATAATATGTCGGAATTTGAGGGCACGGTTCTTTTTGTCAGTCACGACCGTTACTTCATCAATCAGGTCGCGACGCACCTTTTGGTCGTTGAGCCGGGCCGAGTTCGTGTTTTTCCGGGCAATTATGACGCGTGGATTTCCACGCAGCGAGACGCGGAAACCGCGCAGGGGCCGCGAGCTTCGAGTAAAGAAGATCTCTGGAAGCATGGTCTGAAAAAGCAGAAGCCGGACGATTCCAGAAAGGAAAAAAAGACCGCGCAGAATAAAAGCAAGCCGGATTTTGATAGCGCGCCCCAGACCACTCCCAAACCCAAGAAACGGCGTTTTTCCTATCGAAAGGTCGTGGACATTGAGGACGAGATATTCATTCGCGAGACTAGAGTCAAGGAGCTTCAGGACGATTTGATGGATCCCAATGTTCTGCGTGACGGCGAGCGGGTGAAGGCGATTCAGAAAGAGATCGCGGAAGAGGAGGAGCTTCTTCAGACTCTCTATGAGCATTGGGAAGAGGCCTCGGAGTTAAATTGGTAGTATTCGGGGAGTTTTGAATTTTGTTCCTTTTGACGGTTTCCCGTGAGCGGTAAGAGAATGTCAGAAGAAAAGCCAGTTTTTACGGTCGGTCAACTTACCCATGGGATTCAGAATCTTCTTGGGACGGTTTTTTCGGAAATTCGGGTTTCAGGTGAGATTTCCGATTTGAAACGTTCCGGGGCAGGGCACAGCTATTTCCTGCTTAAAGACGAGCGAGCCCAGTTGTCCGCCGTTCTTTGGAGCAGAACGCATCCGCGCGGCGTAACGCTTCGGGATGGCCTTGAGGTGATTTGCGACGGCAGGATAGAGGTTTATCCGCCGCGCGGGAATTACCAGCTGATAGTCTCGTCGATTGAACCCAAAGGTTTGGGGGCGCTTGAAAAACGATTTCTCGCCCTTAAGCAGCGATTGGCGGAAGAAGGTCTTTTTGAGCGGGAGCACAAAAAAGCGCTTCCGTCGAAGATCCGGAAAGTCGGAGTCGTGACGAGTCCGTCAGGAGCCGCGATTCACGATTTCCTTCAGGTTCTTCGAAGACGGTGGCTTGGAGTTGATGTTTGCGTTTTTCCTTCTCCGGTTCAAGGTGACGGGGCAGCGGAAAAACTCGCGGAAGGGATAGAATTTTTTAATCGTCACGCCGGTTTTCTCGGGATAGACTGCATCGTCCTTACTCGCGGCGGCGGAAGCATGGAAGATCTTTGGGAGTTTAATGAGGAGGTGCTCGTTCGGGCGGTTTATGCCTCGGAACTTCCCATTATTTCCGGGATTGGGCACGAAATCGATGTCACGCTCTGTGACCTTGCGGCGGATCGAAGGGCCTTGACACCTTCCGAAGCCGCGGAAATCATTTCCCCCGATGTTCAGGAGATGAGACAGGCTCTTGAGCACAGCGGGCGCCGGCTTTTTCGGGCGATGGATTCTCGAATGGAAGCGTGGAATACGGAATTGGAGCATTTGGAGCGTAATTCCGTTTTTCGGTTTCCGTTCAGGAAGATGGATGAATGGGTTCAGAAACTGGACATTTTGGAAGAGCGTTTGAGTATTCGCGTTGAAAATCAGTTTGAGCTTCACGAAACACGAATCGCGGCGCAGGCTGCCAGGCTGGAGGCACTTAGTCCTCTGAATGTTCTTTCGCGCGGTTACTCGGTGACGCGGAAAGTTTTGGGAGACGGGGAATCGGTCGTTCGTTCCGCTTCGGAGCTTGTTCCCGGAACAAAGCTTTTGACCCGTTTGGCTTCCGGCACTTGCGGAAGTGTCGTGGAGTGGGTGAAAAGTGAAAAGGACCCTTTGAAAAACGATTGAGAGAGGCTGAAATGACAGACAGTGAGAAATAGGGGGATTTCTCCCAAAATCATGAGTAAAAGATGATGAGGATTTAGGAAATGGCCCGAAATAAATCGGGGGATTGAAAGTGGTTGAATCGAACGGCTGGCCTGGCGGTTCGTTCGTGTTGGCGTTAGTGGAATAGAAAAAATTGAGGGAATTGGATGTTGAATTTTTGCGTGGACGTTTTCGCGGATGAAATTGCTTCATATCTGTCAACGTTTTTGTTGCCGGAATACTTTCGGAATATGGGTTTGGAGCGGATTGATCTGAATCCCAAGACGATCAATCGGGATGGAACGCAGCCTTTGCGCGTTACGTATTCCATGCCGGGGCGCGTGGAAGATTTGGAACTTTTCCCGGAGGAACACGCTTTTCGGATTATTCGCAGTATTTTTCCCTTATTTCGGATTGATGACGTTCAATTTATCCCTGATACTTCAATGTGGCTTTGGGATGGTGAAAAGGTGACGATTTACTTTATGATGAAAAACGAGAAGACGGAGCCTTCGGGGGAAATTTTTCCCTCAGAAGAGGTTTATTTGTCTTTCTCCAGAAAGGAAATTTTTATCTCCTTTGAGGTTATCCAGGAGTATTTGGCCGCTCAAATGGGGATACTGAGGATGGATCTGAAAGATGACGACGCTGTTTACTGGGATGATTCCTGCGGTGGAGTGGTCTATCGAAACGGAAATGTCAAGATTCAATGGATTCTTGCCTCGAAAGATTCACTGGACGATATTTTACGTTTTTTGGGATTGGATATGGTTTTTCTTCAGGTCAAAGAACTCGCGGATTCCCAGATTGAAATCGATTTATTCTCCTCTTCCTTTGTGCCTGAAAAGGGGCTGATGATTCCCCTGCGGATTAGAAAATGAGGATTTGGCCATGATTTGGGGGAATTTTTGGCGCGATACGGCTGAAGAGCCAGGGATGGCGCTGATTTTTTTAGGGCTGGCTGGGGCTTTTTTGATCACGGGATTTTTTATTTCTCGGAAAAAAACGTGGCTTGCCTTTCTTTTACCGATTCTTTTGTGCGCGGGAGGTTTGATTGGCGTGGACTACTGGATTTTCTCGCCGAAAGAAAAGGCGCGTCTGGCGATTGAGGAGTGCGCGGCAGCCGTTGGAGCCAACCAAAAAGCCGCCCTGTTTCCGCATATCGCGCCTGAATTGGCCTCGGAGGTGAAGGTGAAAATTGACTGGGCCTTCACGCAGGCCGATTTTTATCACGCGTACGCGAATGATATTAAGCTGGAAATGAATGAATTTACCTCTCCCCCTTCAATTCAGGCTACTTTTTTTGCTGGAGTTCGTTTCCGCGCGAAGAGCGGAATCATTCCCGCGGATCGCTGGAATTGCGTGATGACACTTACTTTTGAGGAGTTCGAGGACGGAAACTGGTTGATTACCGATTACGAAACGCGTCCGATCTTTTCAGGAGGCAATCCTTAGAGCGATTGGGGTGAGCTTTAAGCAATTTGGAACGGACTTTGACGGCGTGAATTTTTTAAAATTCAATTTCATGAAAAACGGAGCCTGGGGATTGGGCCCGCGTTTCCGAAATTCCTGAAGGTTCCCAAGGTCTTGAGAAATTCGAATCTTTTCAGTTTTTCTCGCGGGAAAGCCGTTGGGGGATGGAATCTTAAGTATTTGAGAAAAAATTTGCCAGTTTTGGAAAATTTACCTTTCTCAACGCTTGACGAAATGATTTTAATCGGGTAAAATAAGAAAATCACGAATCGTGATCCAGATTTTAGTATTTGAAACCGTTCCGGAAAAACGGTTCCTGCCATTTATTTTAGGAGATTTGTTCCATGAAAAGACGTGAATTTCTCGCCGCTTCCCTCGCTTCCGCTCTCTGCGCCACCGTCGGGACTTCCGTAAGCCCGGCATTTGCCGACGGCTGCTGCGCCAAAAAGAAGCTGCTCTATTTTGAACGCTCCAACGGATTCCTCCATCCGTCCACGAAAGTTGATCCTGCCACCGGCTTGAGCGTCGGCGGCAAAGTCATCTCCGAAATCGGCAAAAAACTCGGCTACGAAGTCGTCTGCACGAAAGACGGACGCATTTTCGACGGCGATCTGTGCCAGTATGATGCGTTCATCCTCAACTGCTGCGGCACGCTGACCGGTGAAGGCGGCGGCGATGGCCCGAATGCGTACCCGATGAGCAAGGAAGGCGAACAGAATTTCTTCAAAGCGATCCGCAATGGCGTCGGCGTCGTTGGTTTCCATAACGCGACGGACACGAACAAATCGGGCGGTCCTCATCGCGAAAACGCTCCGCTGGACAAACGCACCGAGTACACGAAGATGATCGGCGGCGAATTTCTGACTCACGGTTCCCAGCAGGAAACGTCCATCCGCATCCTCAAAGCGGGTGAACTTCCGTCCGTCCCCGAACTTCCGGCCCGTATTCATGAGGAATGGTACGCACTGCGCAATCTGAATCCCGATATGCACGTTCTCATGCTCCAGGAGACCGAAGGCATGAACACGAACGGCGGAAACTGGTGCTATGACCGCTCCGCGTTCCCGTGCACGTGGGTCCGTATGGAAGGAAAAGGCCGTGTCGCCTACACGACGCTCGCGCACAATAATTCGACGTGGGAAACCGACTGGATGAAGGCGATCATTCTGGATCTCACGAAATTCGCGACCCGCAAGATGGACATCGACACGACGCCGAACCTCAAAGACGTCGCGCCGGATTTTGACGTTCTCTGCCGTCAGAAGTAAAGTTCGTTTTGCTTTACTCAGGTTCGCTTCAGAGCCGATTAAAGATGAAAAGATAAACCGCGCGCGGACTCGCTCTGCGCGCGGTCCAATTTCATTTCGGACCAATTTTGAGTATTTAAAAAAGTTGAGAAAAAACGTACTGACGAATGGCGCGGACGGGGACACTTTTTGAAATTCGGGAGTTTTCGATCTTCGACGGAAGCGGGATCCGCACGACGGTCTTTCTGAAAGGCTGTCCGCTGCGCTGTCGATGGTGCCATAATCCGGAAGGACTTTCGTTTCAGCCGGAGATCCTCTTCAACGCGGCGAAGTGCGCGAATTGCGGGAACTGCCGGAAAGAATGCCCGATCCAGGATCTCCCGCATCTGATTTCCCGATCTTCGGAATTTCCAAGACCGGAAAAATGCACCGTCTGCGGTTCCTGTGCGCGAAACTGTCCGACGGGAGCGCGCCGGCTTTGCGGATTTCAGATGGACTCGGACCAGCTCGCGGAGAAACTCCTGCGTCAGGCGGACGTTTTCGCCATGTCGGGCGGCGGAGTCACGTTTTCTGGCGGTGAACCGCTCGCGCAGGCGGAATTTGTGCGCGAAACGATGGAAAAGCTGCGCACACACGGAATTTCATCGGCGGTGGAGACTTCCGGAGCGGTTTCGGAGGAAAATTACCGACGCGGTCTGGAGTTGGCGGAGTTCGTCTTTCAGGACCTGAAACTGACGGAAGCGGAGTCTTTTCGTCAATTCACGGGCGGAGATCTTGCGCTGGTCCTGAAAAATGTCGAGTGGCTTAAATCGTCGGGGAAACCGTTCATTTTCCGCGTTCCGCTCATTCCGGAGGTGAACGATTCGCTGGAAGAAATGGCCCGTTTCGCGCAGATCGCGGAAGGAAGTCCGTCTCTGGTCCGTGTTGAGATCCTGCCGTACCATTTGACCGCCGGCGCGAAATACCATCTGGTCGGAAAAGAGTATGTGCCGAATTTCCCGGAAGAACGCACACACGCAGTCTTCACTGAACCATTTGACGAGAAAGGGATCCCGTGGAAAATTTTGTGAACCTCCGAAACGAAAGAGAAACACTTGACGTCCTGATCGTCGGAGCCGGTCCCGCCGGTTTTCTTGCGGCGATGAGTGCGGCCGGTTTTTCTTCGGAAAATTCACGGAAGATCCTGATTTTGGAAAAAATTCCGACGCCCGGCCGGAAAATGCTTATCGCGGGTTCCGGACGGTGCAATCTGACGCACGCCGGGAATATTCAGGACTTTTTTTCGCGTTACGGCCAGAAAGCGAAAGAGCGTTTCATCAAGCCGGCACTGCTGAATTTCACGAACCTGGAGCTGCTTCAATTTTTTCAGAAAAACGGCCTTCCGTGCGTTCAGCTCAATGACGGAAAGCTCTTTCCGAAAAGTGAGCGGTCACGCGATGTGCTGGAGCTTTTTCTGCGTCTGTGCGCGGAATATCACGTGCGGATCCAGTGCAGCGAGGCGGTCGTCTCTGCTGAAAAATCAGACGACGGATCTTTCCTGGTCCGGACGGAGTCGGGAAAGGCGTTTCGGGCACGGAATCTGATCGTTTCCGTTGGCGGGAAATCATTTCCGGCGACCGGTTCCACCGGGGACGGCGAGCGATTTGCGAAACAGTTCGGGCACACTCTGGTCCCGCTGCGTCCGGCATTGGCTCCCGTGACGGTTTCCGGCTACTCCTTCGCGTCGTGCGCTGGGATCTCTTTCCCGGATCTCCCCATTTCACTTTGGCGTGACGGCAGGAAGCTCGCGCAGCATACTGGCGACGTTCTCCTGACGCACCGCGGACTTTCCGGACCGGGAATTCTTGATTTCAGCCGTGAATTCCAGCGCGGAGACATTTTGCGGCTTGCCTTCGCGCCGGGATTGAGTGACCCTCAATTCGCGGAAATGCTCCAGCAGAATCCTCAGCGGGAGATCGGAAACCTCATCCGTACCGCCTTCGGCATTTCCGGGCGTTTCGTTTCGGCGGTACTGGAGCAGAGCGGAATGAACGATTCCCTGAAATGCTGGAAGATCTCCAGGAAAATGCGCAAAATGCTCCTCACGTTCCTTACGGAATTCCCGTTTGAGATCCAGTCCGTCGGAAGTTTCCGCGAAGCGATGGTCACGGCAGGCGGAATCGCGCTTTCGGAGATCGACCGCCAGACGATGGAGTCTCGGAAAGTGCCAGGTCTGTTTTTCGCGGGAGAAGTCCTGGATGTCGACGGCGACACGGGAGGATTCAATCTCCAGTTCGCGTTTTCGTCAGGTTTTCTGGCGGGGAAGAGCGCTAGCTTGGCGTCCTGAAAACGCGTTGAGAATTGGAGGGAAAGAATCTTTGATTTTTGGCTGAACCGGACAGGTGACTGGAAATACCTCGCGTTTCCGGGAATTTACGGCGTGGAAACGAGCTGAACTTTTGCGGGAAACTTTTGCTTCTCATGAATGCTGGATATTCGGATCTCGCGGAAGGGAAAACGCGGCCGGGGGACTTTCGCGGGAACCGTAATGGCCCGACTGCCTCTTTTCGTTTTTTCTCCTCGAAACGTTCAGCGACTGTCCTAAGGGGGCTGCGTCGATTGAGAAATCTGATTTTTATCCCAATTTTTAGTTCCGGAAACTTAACGAAAATCAAAGTTCCGAGGAAAATTTTTTATTTTTTCGAACTTTTTCCTGGAATTACTTGATTTTTCAGAAACCTGGGGTAAAATAAAGCTGGATATTGAATTTCATTCATTTTTCGTAATCAAGACGCTTTTTTCGCTTGGGATTAGTTTGCGAACGGTTACGCTTTGAAGATGCCGTGAGCGCGGGTAGTTTGCGCGCGGGAGAAAACGCCGGAGTCGAGGTGGAGAGCGTTTTGAGCGGGGGCGGAGCGTTTCGCAAAGCGTTCTTGAAAGAATTAACGCGTTAAATCGGGCGAAATGTGAAAAATATTTGTTTTATTCCGGCGGGAATTTGAATAAATTTTATCATTTTTGGGCAGGAATCGCCTGCGTGACCTTGCCAAAAAAGGTAAAAAGCGGTAAAATAAAAGAAAGTTTAATCCTTTTCAGGAAATCAGTTTAATTTCAGGATCCCACTCATGACAGAACCATATTTTCAGAAGCTGTTTGCCGAACGCATTGGCGGCGTAAACTACGGAAAAAGTACGGAAATCTATAAATTTGAAAAGATTAAGCGGGCCAAGCGCAAGGCTTTGGCGGATTTTCCGGATCGCAGGCTTCTTGACTTCGGAATTGGCGAAAATGACGTACCTGCCGCGCCTTCCGTAGTGAAAGTACTCCAGGATGAATGTGGAAAAACGGAAAATCGAGGCTACGCGGATAACGGAATTCCGGTATTCAAGGAAGCTGTTGCCCGATTCATGAAGCGCTGGTTTAATGTTGAGCTTGATCCTGAGACGCAGGTGATTCATGGCATTGGCTCCAAGCCGGCACTGGCGATGATCCCTCAATGTTTCATTAATCCCGGCGACGTTACGCTCATGACGGTTCCCGGTTATCCGGTGGCGGCGACTCATACTCGTTACTGCGGCGGTGAGGTTTTTAATCTTCCTCTCCTTCCGGAAAATGATTTTTATCCGGATCTTGACAATATTCCGGAGGATATTCTTAAGCGTGCCAAACTTCTGGTCATTAACTACCCCAACAGTCCCACGGGGAAATACGGTACGCCTGAATTTTTTGAAAAGGTCGTTGCTTTCGCGAAGAAGCACGAGATCGTGGTCGTGAATGACGCGGCCCATATTATGCTCAGCCACGAGGACCGTCCCCGTTCGTTCCTGGAAACGCCGGGCGCGCTGGATGTCGGGATTGAGACCTATTCCATGTCCAAAGGCTGGAATATGATTGGCTGGCGGCTTGGGTGGGTTTGCGGAAACGCGACTCTCGTTCGCGCGTATGGCGACGTGAAGGATAATAGTGATTCAGGTCAGTTCAAAGCGATTCAGATTGCCAGTGCCGCGGCGCTTGATGACGATTCCATTCCGAAGGAGTCAGAAGTGAAGTACCTGCGCCGTCTGAATAAACTGGTCGCGATGCTTCGCGGCGTTGGTTTTCAGTGCGAGGTTCCCGGCGGTTCCTACTTCCTTTACGCGCCGGCACCCAAAGCGCTGGGTGATGGAACGACTTTCGCCAACGCGGAAGAAGTCAGCCAGTATCTTATTACTCAATGCTCAATCTGCACTGTTCCGTGGGATAACGCGGGACCGTATCTTCGTTTCAGCGTGACGTATGAAGCCGCGGACGAAGCCGCGGAGGATCAGCTGATGGAAGAGACCAGGCAGCGTTTGGAAAATTTACATTTTGTTTTTTGATTGAGAATGAACCGTGGATCGGGATTTCATAATTTGAAAGAAAGGGTTTCCATGAACAGACATTTTTCCTTTGTCCTGCTTCCCCTTTGCGCTTTGTTTCTGTGGACAGGCTGCGACAAGACGAATAAATTCAATCCCAGTAAAGGATTGGAGGTCGTGAATCGCCTCAAGAGTGCCGAAACCGGGAGTGATTCGATGGAATTGGCCAAATTGGCGGTTGACCAAAATGTGATTCTTAAGGATCGGGCCGGCGCGATGGAAACCATGCGTAAAGCGGTTCGTTTTTGTTCAGATATTCAGGATCCGCGGGAACGTATTGAGGTTTACTCGCAAATCGCGGCTTCGTATTCATCCCTCAACGCGCTTCCGGAAGCCAGGAAAGCTCTCGTTAATGCCATGAACGCTTACCAAAGCTGGGATGAGGAAGCACTCAAAGCAAGGGAAAAAAGTAAAAAGGCTCCAACTCAGAGTGATTTGGAAAATTTCGCGGATGAGAAACTTCAGATGCTGTTAAGTCTCGCGAAGGCTCAGATGAACATCGCGCCTGGCGAAGCGCAGAATACGCTGATGCTTGCCCAGAGTGAAGCGGCAGTTTATTCTGATATTCTCATGAGAGTTGACAAAATGCTGGACATTGCCTCGACTCTTGGGTCGATGGAATCTTTGGATAATTTGAGAAAGATTGCTGAAAATATCAAGGCAAGTCTCAACGGTGAGGTTTTGGCGGCAGCTCCGCAAGCGGTGGAAACGGAATCGGCGGAAACGAGTGAAGATTCGGAATCGGCGGATTCTTCGGAGACCGCGGAAAATGAAAACGCGGATGAGTCGGAGGATTCAGATGTCGAGGATAAAGAAGAGGCATCGCAGGAAATTGACGGGCAGCAGAAAGGAAGCCGTCTCTCGACTTTGGCCGGTATCTTCATTTCCATGAAAGATAAATCGGGAAAAGAGGATGGGATTAAACTTCTGGACGAAGCGGTGGAAGTCGCGCGCGGTATCGACAATCGCGGCAAGAAAGCCATTACTTTGTGCGAAATTGCCCTGAACTATGTCAAAGCCGGCGAGAAAGAGAAAGCCAAAGAATTGGTTGACGAAGCGGAACCGCTTGCCCAAAAAGCGGACAGTGCCACGCGTGAAGCCGCGGATACCGCGCTTAATGACGCCAAAGCCGCTGTCGAGTGATTGATCGGTGAGGCCTGGGGTTGGCTCAGGCCTCATTTTTTAGGATTGGGAATTTTTCACGGACGATTTTTTCTGAGTGTTTCCTCATGAAATCTACTGCGCATTCATTGATTCTTTCGGCTGTTGACTGGGACGAGCTTTGTCCATGGATTCAAATTCGTAAATGTCTTCAGCTGGCTTTTTCCAAAAGACTGCTTTTTATCGTGACCATTCATTTGCTGACGGTTTCGATTTGGCTCGCGGCCGCGTTCGGCTGGTTTTCGGGTAAAAAAGTACTGGAAGATTTTTTGAGGGACGGAAGTTTGATTTCGGCGTATGTCCCGCGTCCCGCGGCGTTTTGCGTGAATCGGCCTTCAGAGGGAATTTCGCCTGACGAGGCGGCTGGTTTGAAAGAGGATTCTCCCTTGGCTCTTCTCGTTGATGAATCCGCGGAGAGGCCGGTTTTGATTTCCAAGCCGGAACCGGCAAGTGCTCATTCCGCTTCCCAATCCTCAATCGCGGTATGCGCGAATCGGGGATTCTCGGTTCTTTACGCTGTTCTTTCCACGCTGCTTCTCTGGATGACAATTGCCCGACTGACCGCGTTAAAGATTTCGAGGGAATATCGAAGTTCAATACGCTCTGAAATGAAATTTGCCCTGAGTAAGATTCCTTCGGTAATTGGGGCGGTTTTTATTATTCTGGCGGGACTTTTTCTTTTGTCGCTTCCGCTTCTGCTGGGACGGGGATTCCTTTTTTGGGACTGGTTTCATTCCGCTGCCGTTTGGGCGGGGCTGACTCCTTTGGCATTGATTTACGCCACGTTTTTTTTCCTGATTCTTTCCGGATGCGTTTTGGGCGTATTTTTCATTCCTTCTGTTTTGGTGACGGAAAATTCAGACGCGTTCGACGCGATCAGCCGAAGTTACGCGTACTCGCTTCAAAGCCTTTTGCGATTCGCTTTTTATGTTCTGGCGGCAATTCTGTTTGGTGTTCCGGGATTTTTACTGATGGTTTTTTGCGTAGTCTCAATCCTTTGGGTTTACCTGGTTTTTTCGGGGGTTGGCATTTTCGGCAGTCCGGTGATTCAGCTCTGCCTTTACGGTTTTTCCTGGGCAGTTTCCGCTTTTCTTTTTATTTATTTCTTTTCCGCGGTGCAGGCGATTTACCTTCTTTTGCGCCGTGACGTTGATTCGGTGGAGCTGGATGCCGTATGGCTTCCGGAGCCGCAGGGGGTTCCCATTCCCAAACTTCCCAAACTTGAATAAATCATTTTGGGGCGGTCTCGTTTAATGGACACTGTTTTGAACGGTCACCTGCCATTCGCGCGGGTGACCGTTTCCTGAAAGGCAGCGTTTTCAAACGCGCTTTCAAACGCGCTTTCTTCGTTTTCTGACGGGTTTTTCCGCTTTCACCTCGGAAATCTTTTTTCCGATTTGTTCACGCATTCGGCTGATTCTGTCGCGGATAGCGGCAGCGCGTTCAAATTCGAGTTTTTCCGCGGCATCCATCATTTCGGCCTCAAGTTCCGAAATGTATTGTTCCGTAATGATTTCATTTTCGTCTTTTCGTCCAATCGCGGCATTGGCTTGTCGGAAGGCTTCCGCCTCTTTTTCGATTCCGAGATGGATATTTTTTCTGATCGTTTTTGGGGTAATTCCGTGTTCTTTGTTGAACTGATCCTGAATTTCCCGCCGGCGCGCCGTTTCATCGATGGCGTGGCGCATGGCCTCAGTCATTTTGTCGGCGTAAAGGATGACTTTCGCGTTTACGTTTCGGGCGGAGCGTCCGATCGTCTGCATTAAGGACGTTTCGCTTCGCAGAAAACCTTCTTTATCGGCGTCGAGAATTGCCACGAGCGAAACTTCCGGCAGGTCAAGTCCCTCGCGCAGGAGGTTGACGCCGACCAGAACGTCAAATTTTCCTTCACGGAGTTCACGAAGCAGTTCCACTCTCTCAAAAGCGTCCAGTTCACTGTGGAGCCATTTGCATCGAACATTTTTTTTGAGGAAATAGTCGGAGAGATCTTCCGCGAGGCGTTTCGTCAGAGTCGTGACCAGAACGCGCTCACCTTTGGCTGCCCGTTCCCGGACCTGCTCAAGGAGATGAGGGACCTGGCCGGGGGAGGATGAAGGTGAAACCGGCGACTCGCCCGCTTCGCACGGAGAGGCGGGAATGACTTCAATGATTGGGTCAAGCAGTCCCGTGGGGCGAATGATCTGCTCCACGTACTTTCCCCCGGTTTTCTCAAGTTCGTATGGTCCAGGAGTCGCTGAAACGTAAATTACCTGATTGACGCGTTCTTCCCATTCGCTGAAAGTCAGAGGGCGGTTATCCATTGCGCTTGGAAGTCGAAAACCGTGCTCGACCAGCGTTTTTTTCCGGTTTCTGTCAGCCGTCTGCATTCCGCGAATTTGCGGTACGGTCACGTGGGATTCATCGACAAAGAGAAGGTAATCGTCCGGGAAAAAGCTGAAGAGCGTGTCGGGCGCGCTGCCTGGGGCACGTCCAGAAAGCGGCTGACTGTAGTTTTCGACCCCCGGACAATAGCCTACCTGCTGAAGCATTTCAATGTCGTAGCGTGTTCTGGCTGAAAGACGCTGCGCTTCGAGAAGTTTTCCCTGTTCTTTGAAGTATTCCAGCTGCTGGGCCAATTCGCGCCGTATTCTGGAAAGGGCATCTCCTATCCGATCTTCAGGGAGGACAAAATGTTTGGCCGGGTAGATGCTCATCGTTTCGAGACGGGCGGAAATTTCCCCGGAGACCGGATCGATGATCGAAATCTGCTCAACCGTATCTCCCCAGAATTCAATCCGATAGCCGAATTCTTCGTTTGTTGGATAAATCTCAACGCAGTCCCCGCGAGCGCGAAACTTGCCTGTTTCCGGGTCCGTATCGTTTCGTTCGTACTGCATTTCAATCAGTTTCGCGAGAAACTCATCCCGATCCAGAGTTTGATCCACGGAGAGTGAAAAGACCATTTTTCGGTAATCTTCGGGTGAACCCAAACCGTAGATTGAGGAGACGCTCGCGACGACGATTACGTCGCGTCGGCTCACCAGCGCGCTGGTTGTTGCCAGGCGAAGACGGTCTATTTCCTGATTTACGGCCGCGTCTTTTTCAATGTAGATATCGCGCTGCGGAATGTAGGCTTCCGGCTGATAGTAATCGTAGTAGCTCACGAAATACGTGACCGCGTTGTGCGGGAAAAAAGCCTTGAATTCCGAGAAAAGCTGGGCCGCGAGCGTTTTATTGTGCGACATGACGAGAGTCGGACGCTGAATTTGCTGGATGACATTCGCCATGGTGAACGTTTTTCCGGAACCGGTGACGCCCATCAGATTCTGGACTTTTTGGCCGGAACGGATTCCGTTGACCAGCTCCTGAATTGCTGCCGGCTGATCTCCGGAGGGCTGAAATGGTGAAACAAGTTGAAATTCGGGCATAGTGGGATGAAAGAGTGGAATGGACTCGAAAAAAGTATTCAAAAACGCGTATTCAGTCAAGTATAGCACAAAATGAAAGAATTGCCTACCACCCCCTGAGTGCTTTTTCGCGTTTTTTAGTTTCATCGCGGCTGGACGGTGCGGGGTGAATGTTGATTTTTTAATTTTCTGCCAAAATACCTATTGACAAAAATCACGGATTCGATATACTTGAATCGGAAATCGAAGCGGCTCCGGTCTGTGCCGGTCTGCCATATTCCGCTTATCGAAATTTATCCGTCATTCAGGAGAAAAAACATGACTGTTCCCGCGGGGTACAAACCGTTGCTTGGTCTGCGTGAAGTGGAACGCGCGATTAAGCAGTTGAAGGATCATTTTGAAAGTGAATTGTCCAAAAAGCTCAATCTTCAGCGGGTTACCGCGCCGCTTTTTGTGCGGAGCAAAACCGGTTTGAACGATGACCTGAACGGAATTGAGAAACCTGTCTCGTTTCACGTGAGGCAGGCTGAATGTGACGCGGAGCTGGTTCAGTCTCTCGCGAAGTGGAAGCGGTTCGCTTTGAAAAGATATGATTTTCAGCCGGGTGAGGGACTCTATACCGACATGAACGCCATTCGTCCGGACGAAACGCTGGACTGTCTCCACAGTTTTTATGTCGATCAGTGGGACTGGTGCAAAGTGATCAGGCCGGAAGACAGAAAGGTCGAAACTCTCAAGGAGGCGGTTGAGCAGATTTACTCAGTCCTTTACGAAACGGAACGTTTTGTCGCGGACAATCATCCGGGCGTGAAACCGATTCTGCCGGAGAAAATTACTTTTGTTTCCACCCAGACGCTTTGCGATGAAATGCCGGACGCGACCCCTTTGGAGCGTGAATCCGCGTACTGCGAAAAATACGGGGCCATTTTCGTGCTTGGAATTGGCGGAAAACTTAAGGACGGTTCCGTTCATGACGGCCGCGCGCCGGATTATGACGACTGGACCACGCCGCGGCAGGATGGAGGTCTGGGATTGAACGGCGACATTCTGGTCTGGAATCCTGTTCTGAAACGGGCGTTTGAATTGTCGTCGATGGGAATTCGCGTTGACGCGGAAACGCTCTTGCGCCAATTGGAAATCCGCGGGTTTCAGGAACGTGCCAAACTGCCTTTCCATCAGTCGCTGCTTAAGGGGGAGCTGCCCCAAACCATGGGCGGGGGAATTGGTCAGTCGAGGCTCTGCATGTTCATGCTCCGCTGCTGTCACGTGGGAGAGGTCGCCTGCGGGTTATGGCCGGAGGACATGATCAATGAGTACGCGAAGGCCGGAGTTACCCTGCTTTAAGTCACGCGGAATTTGGGAGATTCGTTGTCTCGCCAGTGTCTCCGCACGCTAACTCGAATGGAGCGCGTTAAAAAAATAAAACCCGGACGGATTGAAATTCGTTCGGGTTTTGTTTTGGGAAATCAGATTGGCCTGACGGACGGATTATTCCCATTCCGTGACGAAATGTCCCGCACACGCCGCCGCTGCCGCCATTGCCGGGGAGACGAGATGCGTGCGTCCGCCTTTTCCCTGACGGCCTTCAAAGTTGCGGTTCGACGTCGACGCACAGCGCTGTCCCGGCTGGAGTTTGTCCGGATTCATCGCCAGGCACATGGAGCAGCCCGCTTCACGCCATTCGAAACCGGCATCTTTGAAGATTTTGTCCAGACCTTCCGCTTCCGCCTGCTGTTTCACCAGTCCCGTACCCGGCACGACCAGCGCGGTGACTCCCGGAGCCACTTTCTTGCCCTTCGCGGCAGCCGCGGCGTCGCGGAGGTCTTCGATTCGTCCGTTTGTGCAGGAACCGATGAAGCAGTAGTCGATCGCGATGTCGGTCATCTTCTCTCCGCCCTTGAAATCCATGTACGCGAGAGCCGCCTCACAGGATTTTCGTTCCGTTTCGTCCTCAAAATCGCTCGGGCAGGGAATCGTTCCGGAGATCGGCATGACCTGACCCGGGTTCGTGCCCCAGGTCACCATCGGCGTGATTTCGGCGGCGTCAAGGACCACGACGCGGTCGTATTCTGCCCCCTCGTCCGTGCGGAAAGACTTCCAGAACTCGACCGCCTTGTCGAACTCCGCCCCCTTCGGCGAGTACGGACGGCCTTTGAGGTACTCGAACGTCGTTTCATCCGGAGCGACCATGCCGGCACGCGCGCCCATCTCGATCGACATATTGCAGAGCGTCATGCGTCCCTCCATGCTGAGAGAACGAATCGCTTCACCGGTATATTCCACGCAGTAACCCGTTCCGCCGGCGACGCCGAGCTTGCCGATGATGAAGAGGATGACGTCTTTGGCCGTGACGCCCGGTTTCAGCTGGCCGTTGACGCGGACTTCGAGCGTTTTCGGTTTGTACTGCAGAAGCGTCTGCGTCGCGAGAACGTGTTCCACTTCCGACGTGCCGATACCGAACGCCAGCGCGCCGAACGCGCCGTGCGTCGCCGTGTGGCTGTCGCCGCAGACGATGGTCATGCCCGGTCGGGTGAGACCCTGTTCCGGTCCCATCACGTGGCAGACTCCCTGACGCGGATCCCCAACGTCAAAAAGCGTGACGCCGAAATCGTTCGCGTTCTGACGCAGCGTGTCGATCTGCTTCTTCGCGATCTCGTCCTGGATCGGTTCCGAACGGTCCGTCGTCGGCACGTTGTGATCCGGGACCGCGAACGTTTTGTCGGTACGGCGGACCTGGCGATTATTCATGCGCAGTCCCTCAAAAGCCTGCGGACTGGTGACTTCGTGAACCAGCTGGAGATCAATATAGAGAATCGTCTGCTTGCCTTCTTCGGCATGGACGATGTGGTGATTCCAGATTTTTTCAAACATGGTCTGAGGGTTTGCCGTACTCATAATTTCCTCACTTTCCGAAACGTCGGGAATAATGAAATCAAAAAAGGACATGAACTCCGTATATTTTAACCGATTGCGGAATTTTTTCAAGGAGGGAGAGGCAATAATTTAAGGAAGTTCCCAAAAACTCTTTCGGTTTGCCAAAAATTGGAATCCGTTTCAAGCTGGAAAAGCGTGAATCAAACGGTACCGGCGAAGGCGCGGTATTGCCGCGGCGTCTTCTTTCGGAAAATACTCCTTTTTCCGCTCGGAATTTGGAAAGTTCCCTCTTTGATTTTTTTCGGAATTTGGTATAATTGAAAAAGTTTAAGCGCGGAACGGGGTAGTTCGCGGAAAAGACGGCGGATTGAGATTCTGCGGAAAATCCTGGCGCTCCGCACTCTGGTACGTGATATTGAAAGGAGCGGTAATGAGAAAATTTGTTTTTCCCGCGATCGCGGAAAAGTATGATGAATTCGCAAACTATTGCGTTTCATTTCCAGACCTTCCGGGCTGCGCAACGACCGGAAATACTCTGGAAGAATGTCGGAGGAATGCGGTCGAGGCTCTTGAACTTCATCTTTCCAGAATGTTGATTGACGGTGATGAAATTCCCGCCCCGTCTCCCGCGGAGGCCTTGAAATTGAATGACGGTGAATTGGTCTTGGAGATTAAGGCTGCTTTGGAGTGCTGCGGAAGAAGTAAATGAAACGGCAACTCCGTGAGTCCTGACACGAACGAAATGTCCGCGGCACTTGCCGTAAGATGGCGTTTGAGTGACTTTCATCAGGGAGCATGAAATGCAGAACACAATTTCAAGAAAAGACCGGGAATTTATACTGGAGGCGATTCGCCGTAATCATTGGACGTGGGCCAGGACGATGCCTTTGATTCCCCATGAATACATTGTCCGGAACCGGTGCGCTTTGAATAATGATGAGTTTGATAAATTCGTCATTCTTCAGCGAAACCACGGGATCCATCAAAAATGGGGCCGATACAATTTTCCGTATCTTCATATCGACGGATACAAGTATTGGACCATGGGCGCGCCTGTCAATGAAACCATTATCATCAACAGACAAAAACTGTTTGATGAATACAATGTGATTGCGCCGTACTATGACTCTTTTTTCGATGAAGAAATTTATCGGAATGAAGACGGCGAAGTGTGCGAGATGCTCTCAGGTTTCCTGGTTGGAAGCACGCTTGAAATTGGAAGCGGGACCGGGAAGCTCATTGAGCTTATTGGTATCCCCGCTGCGTACTACACAGGAGTGGAACCGGCACAAAAGATGACTGAAATGTTCGTTTCCAAGTTTCCTGAATTTAAAAACCGGCTGATTTGCAAAGCGTTTGAGGAGTGCGCTTTCAAAAACGGTTTCGACTGTGTGGTAAGTCTTTACGGCAGCAGCAGCTACATCATGCGTCCGTATATTCCCAAAATCGAAAGTATGTGCAAAAAGTATTTCCTCATGTTTTATGCTCCTGAATATGAGCCGGTAACGTATCAAAAGGCTGGTGTCGTCATGCACCATTTTCGGTATTATCCCTCTGATATTCAGGAAATGCTGCCGGGCACGAAGATTGTTCCGTATCATAATTATCTAATCGCGCGCAAAGAATGATAATTTATTCGGAAATATACTCTCAGACATCTTTTCCTGGAGAGAAGGGCAACCTTTCCGCCACATTCCTGATGAAGATTTGAGCTATTCCGATGGTTATGGGAAGAGATTCTTTTCCGATTCGCAGCGCGGTAACCGTGTTTCCCCCGCGTCCAAAAGAAACCCCCGCAAAACTTGTGGTTTTCTTGCGTTTTATTTAGCCGGGGCGGGAATTTTAAAACGCGTTTTATCTCGTATTTTTCGTGATTTTTTAATTCAGACCGGAAGAAACACCGGGAGAATTTGAGAATTTTTATCGATTTGATGTTCTGGGCTTTCTTGCGCTGATTTCTTTGTTTGGTGAGTAAATCCCCTTAAAAAAACTCTCTCGCGCCGGCGTGCGCACTCTCGGTTCGTGTTTCCGCCGAACGAGAACATGCCGCGGAACTTTCGGCCGAAAAGGTCGTGAAGGAGTCCGCTGTGGAGTTCGCGCCTGTGAAATTTTCGCTGGGAGACGACAGCGGCGCGCAGGCTCGCGGTACCATCGAGTATTTGAGACGTATCTCCGGTATCGACCCCTCCAAAGCCCGCTCTAAATTCAAGCGTCACATTGCCGGAGCCATCGGCGACCTTTCAAAAGAGATAACGTCGGAAGTCAAGAAAGCGGTCGAGGATCTCACCAAACAGGGCATTCATCTGCGAGGCGGTAAAGCGCGAATTCAGGAGATTCTGGCGCGGCACAATGTTCAGGTCACAAATACCCCCGCACTGGCCGAAACGCTGTTCCGGACGCAATCTCAGCAGGCCTGCGCGGCAGGCAGATGGAACACCGTCAACGACAGCGATTTTGGCGACTGCATCTGGGGGTTTGAATACGTGACCGCCGGAGACGACCGCGTCCGTGAAGGCCACCGCGTTCTGGAAGGGGTGCGCCTCCCGAAAGAAGACCCATTCTGGAAAAAATACTTTCCTCCGAACGGCTGGAACTGCCGCTGCACCACGCTGGAGATCTGGAAAGATGAGCCGATAGCGAAAATCGATTTTGGCATCACCGGCCGGGATCCACGAAAACGCACTCCGAGCGCAATGAACGTTCCTGCGGAATTTCGAGGAAACGTTGGCATTTTCGCCGCGGCAACGCCGAAAAAATCTGAAAAGAAAAAGCCGGATCAGGTTCGTGATGTCACGAAAAAGATAAACAGTCAAAGTGTACCAGAAAAGATTGCAAATCAATCTCACGATTCTGGAAAAAGGTCTCCTGATAAACGACTGCAGAAAGAAATACGCAAAGTAATTCAAGTGCTTGCGGCTCGATACGGCAGTGAAGTAATGATTCACCTTCAACTCATTCCATCTGGGAATACTTGCCGTGTTCTGTGGAATGGAACTTTGATCGAAACGATCAAAGTGTTTGAAGGAAACGATACTCATTTTTCCTTTTCCAATGAGCCGAAAAGAAAGTACAAAATCAAAGGTAAAAAACCATTTTCCACACTTTTGGGCGCGGTTTCAGATGTTCTACACTCCAAAATTGATAATGTTGAAAGTGTCGATGATGTCACATTGAGGGTCCCAATGTTGGCGCATTGGGGCTTTTTTTGTGCTGTTGTTCGGAATTTCCGAAAAACTGAAAAAATTCCAGAAAAATCGCGGAAAAGACAATACGCCCCTTGGCTTTTTCGTGCAGGTATGTTAAAATTCATGAATTGTCGCCCATCGTCTCATTTAGGGCAAAATCAACCACGGCAAAACGTCTCATACTTGCCGACGGCGCGAGGTTTGTGTGCGCCAATCTGAATCAATCGAAGGAGAAAATATCATGAAAATCCCTCTTAGTGCGGCTATGCGCGGTTTGGATTCCGGCGTTTCGTTCGCGGATCCGTCGGCTCAAAGAGAAGGTCTTCTGCGGGAAATCGCGATGTTTGAGAGAGATTTGACTCCACTTGAGAAGAGGCTCAAGCAGTGTCGTGATGAGGCAGATAAAATCGCGAAATCTCTCGCAAGTCTGAAAGCTCCAAACTTTTCCGGAAGAAAGCCGTCCACATTCCGAGACTATCCAGAAAGCGTTCGTGAGTTGTCGCAGGCCGTCAATCTTATGACAAAAGCACTGATCGGGCTCGATATTGTGTATGAATTGAAACAGGAAACAAATAATATCAAATGACCAAAACGATCCGATTTGACCTGCGCAATCCGCGCACAAAGCGGCTTTCGCGTCTCCCGGAAGGTGTGGACGGCGACAAGTCGCTGATGATGTGGAAGGAACTCTGCCGGACGGGGCAATATGTCACAGACGGAGAAAATCACGATATTGATGAGGAATTCTTTCGTCGAATGATCGATTCTTTCCAGAGAAGGCGGGTTTTGGCGGGGGCCAAATTGGGGGCCTGTACGGCAGCGCAGAGAAAAGCACGGACGAACAAAAAAGCGCGTCAAGTCCCGTAATTTGCGAACTCTTTCAAGAAATTGAAAAAGGCTTGCGAAATCTTGCAAGCCCCAAAATTAGCCGAGGCGGGGATCGAACCCGCACGTCCTCACCGGACAGGGGATTTTAAATCCCCAGC
>JAFQUP010000045.1 GCA_017408405.1 Thermoguttaceae bacterium | reverse complement strand
GGCGAACTGAAGAAGCATTTCGTCACGTTCTACGATGAAAAAGGTGCCGTCGGCCGCCGCTATCGCCGTCAGGATGAGATCGGCACGCCGTTCTGCATCACGGTAGACAGTCAGACTCTGGAAGACGGGACCGTCACCGTCCGCGACCGCGACACGCTGGAGCAGTGGCGCGTCCACAAAGACGAGCTGGTGGCTGAGATCACGAAAAAGATCAACGGTTAAGCTGGAGTAGGCTGGGTTAAGCTGGCTGAAATGTCAAAAGTGACTCCACTTTTTTGAATAAAGTCCGGAGGGAAGAGTATTCTCCAGAATGTTTTTCTCTCCGGTTCGTATTTTCAGGCTGGATTTTGATGAAGAGCACGCGGTCGAAAATCATCATTGACGGATATAATATGATTTGCTCCCTGGGGATTCTTCCCGGTTTGGGCGGTCGGCGCGCGTTGCCTGTCGGAAAGTTAGAGGAGGCGCGCGATT
Source organism: Thermoguttaceae bacterium (assembly GCA_017408405.1). Lineage (GTDB taxonomy): Bacteria > Planctomycetota > Planctomycetia > Pirellulales > Thermoguttaceae > RGIG3701. The sequence continues at coordinate 6,898 of JAFQUP010000045.1, read as the reverse complement.
CTCTTTTACGGTTGCTGGCCAATGACCTTTCTGAAGCGGACAGACGGCAGACGACGGTGGTTTTTGACGCGCTTGAGCCGCCGAAGATGCTGCCGGATTCGTTTCGGTATGAGGGGATTCAGGTCATTTTCGCCCGGAACTTTAATACGGCAGATGAATTGATCATTGAAAGGATACTCGCGCAGAAGCGTGAGGCGGATTGGGTGATTGTTTCGAGCGACCATCGGATTCAGAACGCGGCGCGGCGCAGGAGGATGAAGTATTTTGATTCCGCGGATTGGTTTTACGACGCGCTTCCGGAATCGGAGCCGGTTGAAGATGAGCCGGTCGTGAAAAGTGAAGAAAAGCCAAGTGAAGTTTCACTTGAGGAGTCATCTTACTGGCTGGGAATTTTTGGTGAAGGGATAGATTAAAAGTCACTCCTTTTCAGGGCACAATGGCGGAGAGTATTTTTTCTTTTAAAATCGCGAAATTTTTTGGAAAAATTTTTCTTTGTGGTTGACAAAATTCGCGTCTGAAGTAAAATAAAAAATTATTTATCGTCCCCTGTCTTCAAATTCCCGCAATATTGCTTCCTACCTGATATGAAATACGTACTGGGCATAGACTTTGGCGGCGGCGCGAGTAAAGCGACGCTTCTGGCTGAAACTGGAGAAATCAAAGCCGTCAACACGGTGGAATATCCGACATCTTATCCTCACCCGGGTTTCGCGGAACAGAATCCATGGGACTGGTACGCGGCAACTTGTCAAACGATAGGCGAAATTTTGGAAAAGTCGGGAGTGGCGGCGGGCGAAATCGCGGCGGTTTCTCTTGATGCCGCGACGCATACGGCAGTTCTCGCCGATGAGAATTTTCAGGTTCTTCGTCCTGCCATTTACTGGACGGATTCTCGAAGCACGAAGGAAGTTCAATTTTTGCGCGAAAATTTTCTGGATGTGATTGAGCGGGAGGTTCTTCACAGACCGGATACGATCTGGACACTTCCCCAGCTGCTTTGGGTGCGTGAGAATGAACCTGAAATTTGGGCTAAAACACGAAAAATCATGTTCGCGAAGGACTTTGTTCGTCACCAGTTGACGGGAGATTTCGTGACGGACGTGATTGAGGCGCAAGGCTCCATGTTTTTTGACTATTTGCGAATGAACTGGTCGGAAACGCTTTGCGGTTTACTCGGATTTGCCGGAGATGATTCGGTTTTGCCCAGGCTGGCGCAACCCTCGGATATTGCTGGAGAAATTACCGAAAAAGCGGCTCGTGAGACAGGATTGCGGAAAGGAACGCCCGTTTTGTGCGGAACGACGGATACGGTGATGGAGGTTTTTGCTTCCGGAGCTGTTGCCAAAGGGCAGATGACGATCAAGCTGGCCACCGCGGGAAGAATTTGCGTCGTTACGGAGCAGGCATTTCCAAGTCCATATCTGATTAATTATTCGCATATTGTTCCTGGTCTTTGGTATCCCGGAACGGCGACAAAATCGTGCGCGGCATCTTTTCGCTGGTATCGGGATACTTTTGGAGGTGAGTATCAGGCATTGGCGGAGGCCGCCGCGGAAATTCCCGCCGGGTCTGAAGGTCTTCTCTTCCATCCCTATCTGAACGGAGAACTGACGCCATACGCGGACCCGAAACTTTGCGGAAGTTTCATTGGCGTTCGGGCGGGACACTCCAAGGCTCATTTTACCCGGGCGGTTTTTGAGGGTGTCGCCATGTCGATGCTTGATTGCCGTAAAGCGTTGGAAGAGATTCAAATTCCGCATGAGGAAACTGCCGCGGCAATTGGCGGCGGCGCGCAGAGTCCGATTTGGCGTCAGATTTTGGCTGACGCGTTGGGGATTACGCTCATTCAAAAGGAAAATACGGATTCTTCATTTGGTTCCGCCATGATGGCTGGAACTGTCGCGGGGCTTTTCCCCTCACTTTCGGAGGCGCTTGCCATTTGTTCAAAAGAAGTTTCAAGAACATTCCCAAATCCTGAAAATACGGCACGATATGAACATCTTTTTGAAAAATACCGTAAGGTTCACGACGCGCTGGTTTCAATTTATCATGAATTTTAAGTGTTTTTCTCAAGAGTGAACCCATGACCAGAATACTCGTTTGCGTTAAATTTATTCAGGGAGAATTGAATCCGTTTGACGCGGCGGCTCTTGAGTGTGCCTTGGAGCTTTCTGACTCGGCCGCGCGGGCAGGGCGTGAACCAGTTCGCGTTTGGGTTTTGGGAATGGGTCCTGCCCTTTGGGAAGAGCCGATGAAACGGCTGACGAGGCTTGGGAAACCTGAGACTTTCAGGGCAGTACTCCTTTCCGATTCCGCGTTTGCCGGAAGCGACACGTTGGCTACCAGTCGGATCCTTGCCGCCGCGGTCCGAAAAATTGAAGCGGAAAACGGGACAATGGATTGGATTTTCTGCGGACGCCAAACGATTGACGGAGACACCGCTCAAGTTGGACCTGAGCTGGCGCAAATGCTTAACCGGCCGTTTCTCACGAACGTCATGGCCTGTCCGGATATTTTCGCCGCGGAGCAGGGAACGCCGGCGGATGGTTCATTTCGTGTTAGTACCCGGTTGGGAGAAGAAAGGATAAAAACTCCGGCTCTTTTGACGATGGAGCGGATCCGCGATTTGCGTTTTCCGTCTCTTCGTTCGCGTCCAGGAGCGGTGGATTTTCTCAACCGTTCCGCTTTGGGACTTTCTCCATCTGAATGCGGGTTGGCCGGTTCCGGCACGCGGGTTTTGGAAACATTCAGGGCTGAGCGTGGACGGCGCGATTGCCGATGGATTACTTCGGAGGAGCTTATTCCGCTTTTGGATGAGTTAAGGAATCGTCCCAAAATGGGAATGGAAATTCCCCAAAGCCCGAAACGTTTGCCATGCCTTCACATCGTGGGACCTGAAACGGAAGCGATGGCGCGTTCGATCGCGGATGAAGTCATTTTCGTGAAAAAAGGTTCGCCGGAGGAGATTGTCCAGGAAATTCGTGACGCGGACGCTGTGCTCTGGAATGCGGATTTTTGGGGCCGGAAGACAGCCCCCCAAGTCGCCGCGATGCTTCAGGCAGGGCTTTGCGCGGACTGCACGGCACTGGAAACGGACGGCGAGACGCTTTTTCTTTACCGACCCGCGCGAAGCGGAGACATTCTGGCGAAGATTGAGTGTCTCACCCGACCGCAGATGGCTACGGTCAGGACCGTTGGCGAGTGCGCGGATTTTATTATTGCCGGAGGAAGAGGTATTTCCGGCTATTGGGAGCATTTGCGGATTTTCGCGGAGAAAATCGGGGCGGAACCAGCCGCTTCGCGCGCGTTGGTGGATTCGGATCATGTCCCGTACGAATTCCAGATTGGTCTCACTGGCAGGCGGGTTTCACCGAAAATCTATCTTGCGGTTGGAATTTCCGGGGCCGTTCAGCATACCTGCGCGATGGATACTTCGGATTTTATCATTGCCGTAAATCCTGACCGAGACGCCCGCGTTTTTGAGTATGCTGACTATGGAATCCATGGAGATTTTGCCGAATTAATGAAATTGGTGAACATTTAACTTAACTGGACACGAGAACAAAATCCCGGCGTTTTTCAACGCTGAATTTAATTAAAGGAAACTTCCTGAACACGTTTTCGAGGGAAAGCGGTTGGGGGAAGGACCCTGAAAAATAATCAAATCTGCTTTGGTCAAAGTACTTAAAGAAAAACGGCAGGCAATTTTCAAATCACGTTTTGAAAGGAGATTTTTCCATGAGCAATCATTCTTTGGACCCAAATTTTGGGAAAAAAGCGATCATGTCGGATAAGGCGTACGGTACGCTTCTGTGCATCCTGTCCGACACTTTATTCAGTATCGTCTATATTTTTGTCCAGTTTATCAATAAAGGCTGGTTCTTGGGCGATAACGCTTTCAATCCGACATGGCGCGGCGACTGGATTCTCTGTTTCAAGGAATGGATCGCGGCGGCATTTGCTCTTCCGATATTTCTTTATCTTTGGTCGACCGGAAAAACTTCAATTCCCGGCGTAAAAGTCATTATCGGCCTGATCGTGGCCGCCTTTTTCTGTGAGTATATCGGGATTGGACATCACGTTTTGGCAAACGATTTGATTGGGATGGCTCTGGGACTGCCGGTTATCCGAACCATTACCATTCTCGGATGCGCGATTTTCGGAGCGATTCTTCTTCGCGAAAAGATCACTTCCTTGAAAATGGGAATGATCATTGTCCTTATTTCAGCCGTTGCTCTTTTCGGATATAGTAACTTCCTGGCGAAACAGAATCCCGCGGGAACGACCGCGAATGCGCCGGCCGTAACGATTCAGGAAACGGATGCCTCCGCGGAAAATATCGCGGCGGAAATTGCCGCTTCGTCTGAGCCTGTTGCCGCGGTTTCGACGACCGCTGAGACCGAAACGGAAACCGCCGCTTCTGACGAGAAAAAGGTCATGAAATACGCTGGATACGCCGTACCATTTGACACACGGACTTTTGGTTTCATTTGCGCATTCATCACGGGGATGGGATACGCGATCTATACTTTGATTTTGCGGGCGGTCATGAAGAAACCGGAAGTAAAAGAAGGCGAGGAGGCGCCAAAACCTGTTTCCGCGTATTTTGTCGTTTCAATGGTCTTTGGTTTTGGCGGGCTGTTCGGCTTTATCGCCATGTTCAGTAAAATGAAAGCGGCAGGCCTTGGCCTTGGCGCTTTGGCAACTGTCGTTCCCGCGGTCTGCTGGTACTCGATTCTTGCCGCCGGAGTTTTGACGTTCTTCGCTTTTTATCTTAAGAACCTCTCTTACCGATACGCTTCCGCCTCAAAAGCCGCCGCGATGTCGGTCCTCCAGGTACTGCTTAACATTTGTGCCGGAATGATCATTTTCTCGGAACCGACCAACCCGATTTTCTGGGGCGGGGCTGCCCTGACTGTTTTGGGAATTATCCTTGCCAGCAGAACAAACTAATTTAAACGGTTCAAAGAGCCGCGGCGGATACGCTTCGGCTCTTTAACGCGCTCTCCATCTTGCCCCATTTGCTCCATTTTATGATTTTGGCGGAAGAAAGCAAAAATCGATCTGTTTATTTTTATTTTTTGTCTTCTTACCTTTACCCATGCTCTTGACAAATTCTTCTTTGGGATTAAAATAAATTAACGGAGTGAATACTCCTATTTTGATGTCCCGCCAAATGGAGTAAAAAAGTATGAAAAAGTTATTCACGATTTATTTCTGTCGTCAGTGCTTCTTGGGAATGTTTTTTTTGTTTCTGGCTTTCGTTTCCCAACGTGTTTCAGCACAGGAGGACGTTTTGTTTCAGATCGGTTTTTCCGATGCCCGGTGCAGTGAATTCGGCTGGGTGAAGTGGGAGGACTTTTTCGACAAAGACGTCCCTATTCGCCGATACGTCGTGGGAAAAAGCCGTCCGCGTGACTGGTACCGCAGCCACAACAGCACGCGGGACTGGAAAGCCGCGGGGCGTTCATTCTATTCTGTGATCGAGTTTGAGGCGAAAAAGGACTACGCGGTCCCGCTTTATTTCGTCGTGGCCACATGCTATGGCCATGCGACGGAGCCATCGCAGGTCGAGCTGACGGTAAACGGAACGAAACTGGAGCCGAAGCGCGTGATCCCCGGCCCGCCGAAGTTCCCGAAATTCAATGCCGCGGTGGACAAAGGGTGGCCGGAGCACATGACGATCCGGATTCCGGAAAATCTGGTGAAGGCGGGGAAAAACGAAATCAAAATGCGCCTTTTTGACGGAAGCTGGGCGTACTGGGACTATCTTGCGCTCCGCGAGAAGGATGAGCCGATCCCGCAGGATGATTTTGAGAATTTTCCGAAGAAAGTCCGTGCGCCCGGCGGTCCGATGGAAGACGTGAAGGAGCTTCTCTTTGCGGTCCGGAAACCGAGTAAGGATGGACACTGGTACGCCAATTTTGGATACTACGCGTGCGATACGAATCAGTTTCCATTCCCGCTTGGGCAGGGCGGCGCGCTGAAGATCCTGAATCTGGACACGGGTGAGGTCCGGACTGTTTTTGAGGATCCGAACGGCAACGTGCGCGATCCGCAGATCCACTACGACGGCAAGAAGTGCATTTTCTCGTATCTGAAAGCTGGAACGCGCCACTACAATCTGTACGAGATCAATTTGGACGGCACCGGCCTGCGTCAGATCACCAGCGGAAACTGGGATGACATCGAGCCGGCGTACCTGCCCAACGGCGACATCGTGTTCCCGTCGAGCCGTGCGAAACGGTGGGTCCAGTGCTGGCTGACCGGTGTGGCGACGCTGCACCGATGCGGACCGAACGGGGAGAATATCCGGATGATCTCCGCGAATCCGGAGCAGGAAAACACGCCGTGGGTCCTCCCGAACGGGCAGATCCTCTACATGCGGTGGGAGTACATTGACCGCTCGCAGGTCCACTACCATCATCTCTGGACCGCGAATCCGGACGGCACGAAACATCAGGTCTACTACGGAAACCAGACGCCGGGTATCTGCATGTTGGGCGCGAAACCGATCCGCTACCGGAAAGACGTTCCGCCGGAAGATCGCAATTTCGCGATCGTTTCGACCTTCTCGCCGGGACATGGACGCCGTGAACATTACGGGACCGTCACGCTCGTTGATCCGAGGAAAGGTCCTGACGCACCGGAGGGCGTGCGCACCATCTCCGCGACTTCCAATTTTGCCGATCCGTGGGCGTTTTCCGAAGACTGTTTCGTCTGTGTTCAGAATACGCAGGTCGTTCTCATGGACGGCGACGGCCGGACGGTCCCGGTCTACACGCTGCCGCAGGATCAGATCGACCAGGGATTCTGGGTCGCGGACGTTCAGCCGGTCATTCCGCGTGAGCGTGAGGAGATCATCGCCGACGTGACGGACCCGAACGCGAAGACGGGC
>JAFQUP010000044.1 GCA_017408405.1 Thermoguttaceae bacterium | reverse complement strand
GGAGTTCCTCGGAAACGGCACCCGGCACGAATTGTCCGCATAGTAGCCGATGTTCGCGTACCAGTGCACGTCGGTACTTGGCTTCCGGGTCACGAAAAGGATCTCCTCCGGCATCCCGTTCTTCTGAAACTCCGCAACGAGACTTTCCACAGACGCCGCCTGCGGTTTCGCAGCCGTTTGTGTTCCCTGCGCTCCTTCCGCGCCAGTTTTCGCCGCGAAAACATTTCCGGCTGTCAGACAAACGAAAATTCCGGTCAGCACGCCAAACAGTACGCCAACAGATTCAGATACCCCAAATGAACGAAGAAAAAACGCGATTTTTTTCATGAACTCACCTGCGTGACGGAGGGACGAAAAACGAAAACCACACACTCTTTTTTACCAGAGATCCCGCGGAAAGTCAAGGAGGACAAAAAAATAAATCGCGTATCCGTCCGGCCTCTTGACTTTTTGCGCACTTTCCGCTATACTGAAATCAAAGAAAGGGCGTTTCTCTTTCTTTCCCGCCAAAATTCCTCAAGCTCAGAAGGAGTTTCCAATGACTCAAAAGCTCACCCGCCGTACCTGTCTGAAAACGTCGCTCGCTGCTGGTTCCATCCTGCTGTGTCCTGTCTCTTCCGTATTCGCCAACCCGGTCAATGAACGGCTCAATACCGCGTTTGTCGGAGTCGGAGGCCGCGGAACGGCAAACCTGAACGAGATTGCCAAGGATCCCCGTGTGCGCGTCGCAGCTCTGTGCGACATTGATGAAGGCCCGCTCAACCACCATGCTGCCCGGTTTCCGGACGCGAAAAAGTACGTGGATTACCGCGAACTGCTCAACGCGGCGGAAGGTCTCGACGCGCTGGTCTGCTCCACCGCGGATCACGCGCACGCCCCGGTCTGCATCCCGGCAATGCGGAAAGGAATGCACTGCTACTGCGAAAAACCGCTGACGCACGACATTGCCGAAGCGTTCCTGATGGGAAAAGTCGCTGCTGAGAACCGCGTCATCACACACATGGGGACGGTCGCGCAGAGTCAGGAAGGGGCGATCCGCACGGTGGAAATGATCCGAAACGGCGACCTTGGCGACGTGAAGGAAGTCCACATCACGACGAACCGACCGATCTGGCCGCAGGGATTCGACCGGCCCGACGGCGAGGACCCGATCCCCGCGTCGCTCCATTGGGACCTCTTCCTCAACAGCGCGCCGGAGCGTCCGTTCAAAATGCACTGGCCGGAAGGACACCCGGCTGCCGGACAGCGCGTTTACACGCCGTTCGTCTGGCGCGGCTGGCAGGATTTCGGGACCGGAGCGCTCGGCGACATCGCTCCGCACGCCATGAACGTCATTTTCTGGGCTTTGGAACTCGGAATGCCGAATCACGTGGAAGTGATCGACACCTCCGGAATGAAGCCGGAAATGTTCCCCGACTGGAGCATCATCCGGTTTGATTTCCCGGAAAAAGCAGGACGCGCCGCCATGTCGATCTACTGGTACGACGGAAACAAGCCGTTCCTCGATTCCGTCGAAGGCCCGCAGCGCGGCGGAACGCTCATCATCGGGACACGCGGACGCGCAAGCGTTGGCGGACGCCCCGTCGGCGGCGAGTACGAAGGGAAAGAGTACCAGTTCCCAGCCCAAACCATCCGCCGCAGAAAAGAGATCCATGCCGAGTGGGTAGACTGCATTTACGAAAACCGTCCGACCGGCTGTCCGTTTGAGTACTCCGGCCCATTCACCGCCGCCTACCTCCTGGGCAACATCGCGCTGAAGACCGGCCGTGCGCTCAACTGGGACGAAACGACCCGCCGAATCACCAACTGCGATGAGGCCAACCAGTTCGTGAAACGTACTTACCGCAAGGGTTTTGAAGTCGAATTCTAAACCGGACAAGCAGAAAGGGGGAGTCCGCAGCAGATGCAGACTTCCCCTTCTCCATTAATCATTAGTTTCCGGTAAACGCGCGGGATTTATCAATGCCACAATTCCACTGCCATACCATGCGATACCGTCTCTTGAAAACCAGCGCTTCGAAAGTCTTTGACCATATTCAAAATTCACGATCGAATTTCCACCATACCTCAAAACAAGTTTAATTATTTTTTCTTTAACTTCATCGAGTGATTTTAATTGACTGTTTTGATTATCTATTTGGGTGGAAATATTCGCTATCAAATGACAATTCTGCGGCATTCCCTCAACAAAGAAAATACTTTTATACACAGACCAATACATTACTTAATACGTCCTCTCCCTTTCCAAAATAATAATGGGCAACCTCGAAAAACCACATTTTTCACAAAAAATCATCCAACGAAAAGCATTTTAGCATAAAAAGAAGGCCAGGTTAAGAAGTTTGAGCGTGAGAAGAGCTTTTTTCCAAAAAAATGCCAATTTGAAATCAAGTCCATTTGATTTTTTGCCAATATTTGTTATCATGGAAAAGGTTTCCGTGTGTAAGTAAAAAAGAGGTGTGCAAAATGTCGCAAATGCGGTTTTTCTTCGTGGATAAAAGGGACGATCGGCTGGAAAAACTCGGGTGCAAGCTGACTATTTTGCAAATGCTGATCCCGTGGGAGATTTTTCGGAAAAAGCTGGAATGTCTGTACAAAAATTCTCCAAAAGGAGGAAGGCCGCCGTATGACTGCGTGATGATGCTGAAGATCCTGATCCTGCAAAGTTTTTCGAGGAGGCCTTAACTTTATTTCTCTCAAAAATGAGGAAAAAAGGAAGTAAGATTAACCATGGCACTAAAAAATAAAAGACACGATTGAAGGAGTCTTTTTTAAAACATGATACTCCGCCCAAAAAATCAGGGACAAAACTGCTTGGCGGAATATTGGCGAGGAGGTTTAAGAGGCGGTACCTGCTGAAGTTTCGCGGGCTTAGTTTGGCTTGATAATCCATTCCGCTTCTGTTTCGCGGTGCCATTGGGACAATTCTCCCAGATTGGGGAAACGTTTATCGTGAACGTCATGCGCGATGAGGAACGTTTTTTCATTCGCGGAGTCTAAAAGATCCTTATCCCAATTTATCGAGGTAAATTGGGTATTCTGCAATTTTTTAGGAATTAAAATGTATCCGGCCTCGACTCTTGAGGAAGCCGTGATTTGAGCGAGATCGGCATAGCGAGGGTCCTCACTCGTGACCGCGGAATGAATCAGGTGCAGGTAAAGCGGGAGCTGAAGGTCGCGCCATATTTCAGGGGATCGTTCTTTGGGGAAATTTTTTTTGCCGAAATGCCTTTGGATGGGAGAGGTCGAGCTCGTTTTGTAGTCCCAGATCCTCCATGCGGTGGTTCCGTCTCCGCATTTTCTGAAATCGATACGGTCAAATTTTCCATGAATCAACATTGGTGAGGGATGATCAGTCCCAAAATGTTCAATTTTTCCGGAACCGCGGTTTGTTCTGAGCTCAGTTCGAATAGTGCGCTCTACGTCCCAAATCTGCCAGCCTTCCGCGTACTGTTCCGCCTGTTTTTGGGCAAAGGCTTCCAGGCGAGCCTGAATCAGGGAGTGCTGAAGATTAATGGCAGGGAGAGGATCAAAACCGAATAAAGTGATGAAACGTCGATTCAGGATTTCCGTGAGCCTGGTTTGAATACGTGCTGTTTCTTTTTTAAGCGCATTCCGGTTTTCGAGTAAAGAGAGACGGTTAATGTCGCCAAATTCTTTACGCTGGGCGATTTCCTGACGTCCGAAAGTTTCCAGGACCTCATGAATGATCGTACCAAAACTCGAGTTGGGTAATTCCTGAGCGAAGTCATTTACCGTTTTAAGGCGTAAAACTTTTTCGAGATAAAAAAGATACGGGTTGGTAATAAAAGCGGAAAAATCCGTTACGGACATCTCCGTAATCGGCGGTATGTTATTTGAAATTGATGGTGTGGAAAAAAGTCTGGAGGCGGATGAGACGGAAGAGTCAGAAGGTTGGAAATCCGTCTTTTCACGTTCCTGATTTGGAGTTTGAGGTGAGCAAGGAGCGTTGCCCAAGGTGGAGGAGTCCTCTTTTTCCACGATTGGATCGTCAAAGAATTGAATAACCTGATCAATGAGACGGTCCGTGGCGTCCGTGAGCAAAAGTCGACTGGGGGAAAGAGTCTTTCCGTCCGTGGATATTCGTCCGAAAGTAACGAAAAAGTCGTTTCTTTGCGCGATAATTACCGACAAATTGTAGAGGTCGCGCTCGAATCGGCTTTCGTTTGTTTTTACGTTTAATTTTCTGCGCAGCTGATTCGGCAGGAAAATATGCTCGGAAACCGTTTCAACCGGAACGAACTCCTCATTCATACCGATAAGAAACATCACATTCGCGTCATCCAAAGGCAGATCAAGCCAACGCTGAATAGAGATTGTTCCGGGAACACTGGATGAAGCCATCTGTTTGCCGGCAGTCTGCGTGAGAAGAAGGTTAAGAGCCTGCGGAAAAGTCAGCGGAAGTTCCGGGAGAAGTGCCGGAGGGAGCTGGAGTTTGTCGGAAAAGGCATGATTTAGCTCCATTCCGCCGCGAATAATCTGATATTCTTCTTCATTTTGCGAATCGTAACTGTTTTTCCAGCAGTAAATTCGTTTTAAAAACTGTGTTACGATTGAAAGAAGAGAATGAAAATTGACGTATTCACGGGCCATATCCAAAAGGAGTCCATGAACGAAGCGGAATGCTCCCGTGAGAGCAGGAAATTCCGGATGCTGTTTCGCAAGTTGATCCGGATGAGGCATTTGCGAAGGGTAATAGCGGTTAAAGAACTGATCAAGCTCCGCGAGCCAATCCCCAGAGATGAGTGGAGAGCCAAACTCATCTTTTTGAGCACGCAGACAGTTTCCAACATCTTCCAAACGAAGGAAATAAGCGAGAGCGGGATAGGAAGGACCAACAGATTCCATGAGTTCGCCAAGCGGTTGCCCAGGTTTGAAAGAGAGAATACTTTGACAGTATTCACTCATGCTTTTGAGAAGTTTCCAGGGTTGAAGATTCTCGAGTATCTTTTTGCCGGAACGAAGCGTTGGAACTCCCGCTAACGTCAATGTCTGGAGAAGGAGAGGCTCAAGCGATTCGTCGATAACTCCAAGAGTTACGTCTTCAATACGCGTATTTTGAGCGATGGAACGCAGTTTGTCCGTTACGGCCTGGATTTGGTCTTCCGGAGTGGTTGCCTGAACGAGAGACTGGTGGAGACGTTCATTCAGATTTGGTTCCAGCCTTTGCCACGCTCCGGATTTCAGGCAGCCATCCTGTTCAAAGCGGTCTTTCATTGTTTCCGGCGCGAAAATGAAGACTTCGACCTGGGATTCAACTCTTTTCAGAAATTCCCGCTGGAGATTGCTTAAGTCAACGCATCCGACGACTCCGAGACGGAACGGGATCTGGAAATCTTTTGAGGGGGAACTCGGGGTATTTTCTGAATTTCGCAGCGCGAAGAGGCGCGCGGCCTGTCGGTCCCAAAGCCCGATTTCATCCATTCGCTGATAGTAGATTCGTTCCGCGTGCGCAAGCAATTCCCAACGAAGGATTTCACGGCGCGGCAAGATTCCTGTATCGTTTGAGGAAGAATGATTTTTAAGTTCCTGAGTGGATTTTTCCTGGAAGGTGAAAGAATCCCGGCAAATTTGGAAAACCTGTCCAAAATCCAGATTTTCACGGGCAAGGTCCTGAAAGATTTCAGCCATTTCCGCTCCGATATTGAACCAGGAATCCATATCGGAGAAATCTGGGGCATTAGGATAAAGAACATCAAAAAATTCCGAGCGTTCTTTGGCCGTCTGTTTGAGGGCCGCTGTCCAAAGAACCTGCTGAGTCAGGAGTGAGGCGCATGGTACTTTTTGTTCGTAAAGCAGTTCCATGAAGTCACCCATGTGCTTTACCCGAGGCGGTTCAATCGTGCATTGAGTTTTCCACGCGTGATCTGCCAGAACCGTAAGAAAACGTTTACTGGCCGCGCGGTTCGGGAAAATAAGAACATAGTTGGACAAATCAAAAAAATCCGTATTTTCCACCTGGCATTTTTTGAGCAGATGCTCTGCCAATGTCGGAATGCACGGTTTGTTCCAATCCAAAAATGTTCGTTTCATGGAAATGTTTCCTTCTTTCAGGAGCGTTTAATTGCTAAAAAATTCCGAAACAGCCTCTACGACGGATTCCTGTTCTTCTTTGGTCAGGCCTGGAAAAATTGGAAGAGCTAAAATTGAACGGGAAACGCGATACGTAACCGGCAGTGATTTCGGTTCGTAGTTCAGGCAGCGGAAACATTCCTGTTCATGGAGTCCAAAGGGATAGTAAATGGCGGAACCAATTTTTCTGTCCGAAAGAAACGCGCCCAGACGATCGCGAATCTCGCCTTCCTGCGGATCCGTGACGCGGACGCAGAACTGATTCCAGACGACCCGGTCTTTGCCAGACTTCATCGGGAACTGAAGATGATCTGAAAGTTTGGGATATGCCGCGAACAAATCGAAATACTGCCGCGCAATCTGCTGACGTTGAAATGTCCAGTCTTCCAGATGCGGAAACTTCTGGTTCAGAACGATTCCCTGGAAAGCGTCAAGACGCCCATTAATTCCGATAATTTTATGGAAGTATCTCGGTTTCATGCCGTGGCCGCGGATTAGATCCAATTTTTCGGCAATTGCTGGGTCATTAGTCGTTAACGCGCCGCCATCACCCATGGTACCAAGATTTTTAGTCGGGTAAAAACTGAAACAGCCGATAGTTCCCATGGAACCGACACGATGATTTCCATCCGCGAGAACAGCTTCCGCGCCAATTGCCTGAGCCGCGTCTTCAATTATGTGAAGATTATGCGCCTGGGCAATTTCTGTCAGACGGTTCATATCGGCAGCACGACCGAAAAGGTGAACGGGAATAATCGCTTTCGTGTGTTTCGTGATCTTTCGTTCCACATCATTAGGGTCAATATTCCACGAATCTTTACAAATATCCGCGAAAACCGGGATTCCTCCAAGACGCACGACGGCACTGGCTGTCGCGAAAAAAGTGAAAGAGGGGACAATAACTTCATCGCCAGGTTTCAGGTCCAATGCCATGAGTGCCATCAGGAGAGCTTCGCTGCCTGAGGAACAGGCGATCGCGTGGGCCGCGCCGCAATAATCGGCCAGGGTCTTTTCAAGTTTGGCAATTTCCGGACCAAGAACAAAAATTCCTGAGTCAACGACGGAGCCAAGCCCTTCTTTAATGGAATCTTTAAGGGATGCCGTGTGTCGTGAAAGGTCAAGGAACGGGACAGGAACAGCCATGATGAAATACTCCCAAAAATGGAAAATAAAAGGAAATAAACAGGAAGGACCGTTTTTCGGAATGGTACCGTCCAGGGAAAAGTGAAATTTTGCTTTATGTTAAAAGCGGAAAAAGCTTTTTTCTGATTTCATTCTGAACTTCATCAATACTTTGAACAGCGGAAATGACGAAGTTTTTCTCCGGAAATGTTTCAGCCTCTTTCAAAAAACCGTTTCGGACACGTTCATGAAAAGCATCCGCTTCCGATTCGAGACGGTCCGGAGTTTTTTTTCGTCGACGTTTAGCCGCGGAAAGGGGAACATCCAGAATGATGTTCAGGTCAGGAAGCGTTCCGCCAGTCGCGATGAGACCAACCTGACGAATCTCTTCAATATTTAATTCACCGCCGTATCCCTGATAGACGATGCTGGAAAGAAGAAATCTGTCCGCCAGAACAATTTCCCCCCGATTAAGCGCGGGACGAATAATTTCTTTTACCAGCTGGGCACGGGCGGTCATGAAGAGGAGAAGTTCACTCATTCGGCATATTCCGACGTTTTTCGCGAACAGAAGCAGTTCACGAACGTGTTCACCGAGTTCAGTACTGCCCGGCTCACGGCAAAGCGTTACCTTTTTTCCCTGACTTTCAAGCCAGGCCTGAAGTTGCGTAATTTGGGTACTTTTTCCAGCACCATCGCCGCCCTCAACTGCGATGAACATTCAAAAATCTCTTTCTGACCCAGGTTTTGGCCCATTCATTAACCAGAACAACGGAATGATTTCAATTCAGAGGCTTTCAAAAAACTGCTTTTCAGGAAGAAAAACAGGTAATTCTTAAATTTTGGAAGCACCCTTTACTTCTTTTACTCCGATCCGCTGATTCGGGAACGTGTTGTCGCGAATCAGCGCAGAGCGAATTAAACTATTTACTCTTCAGAGGGAAAGGGGATTTGGGAAGTCCAAGTTCTTCCAGGCTGGAGAGCGAAATGGAAGTTTTTTTCTGAAGCGCGGACAGATCAGCCGGATTCATGTTCTGAATAATTCCGTACATATACTGGCTAAGCTGGGAAACGTACTGCATAGCCTCTTTATCGTCAGAGTGTTCCTGGCGAATGTGCTTGAGTTTTTCAAAAACCGTGTGGAATTTTCCTTCATTGATGGCACACGCGACTTCCATAATGTCAAAGAAAACGTCCGGCTGATTGTTTGCGACGCACAGTTCTCGTCCTTTTTCGATGATTTCCAATGAACGCTCTGTTTGAGGATTTTGGCTCCAGAGCGCTTTCAGGACTTCAATTCTCATTGAAGGTGCGTAGGCTGGGTCATCCGCGACAGATTCCAGAATTTTTACCGGAATATTATTCGTATTGAACATTCTGGAGACGAAGAAAACGCGCTCCAGCAGTTCCGGAGTAAGCATATTCAAGTTTAACTGATCAAAAAAGATTGGCGACAATTCTGGAATTTGGTCTGGAAGAATTTCAGGCATCGGATCCATGTTGAGAGCGGTACGCAGTTCATCCAAAACTCCCGTATTGAGTTTTTCACGATCCAGCAGATAACGAACCGCGTAAATTACCGTTTCAACCTGTCGCCGAAGTTTGGGGTTTTTCGCGGCGTTTTTGATGGATTGATGTTTCAGTATGCCAAGCGGAAAGTGAATCCATCGATTCAGCAGAATGGATCGGCAATGCTCATTTTTGATTTCACGAACTTTTTCATCGGAAAGTCCCGACGGCAACGCGATTTTACGCAGAATTGAGTCAAGAGTGACGGAGATGCTTCTGGTGACCGTCTGTTCCATTTCGCCCGCGACCCATTCCCCGATGACGCTTTGAATTTCCTGAGCCACAAAATTCGCGCCGCCCTGAAGAACATTAATGACTTCCAGGCTGCCTGTTTTTTTCTCGCCCTCAGCTTGCTCCCAAAGGATGACATTTCCAACGACGACAGGAATATCATCCACTTCCACACCGTCAAGTGATTCAAGGGCCGGAGAATCCAGAACGTCAAAAGCTCCAAGGAGCGTTCCATTTTCGAGATTCTGCATTCGGATGTCCTGAACGCGTCGGAAGGTTGGTTCTGAATCGAGTTTTTTGAGAACGTCCTCGGCATTTGTCAAGGGGAAACGAAGAGTGCAGATGTCCATCGCGTCCTCAAGAGGACTGTCTTTAAAGAAACTGACTCGAATCTGTTTTTCGAGCGCTTCATAGAATGAAATTCCATCGCAATTGAGATACTGTTTCCAGTACTCTTCCGCCGAAGAGAGATCGCAAAGCCATTCATGAAGCAGAGCCAGGTCAAACCAGTAAGTTGGGGAAGTTTGGATTTCCGGATATTTTTCCGCCAGATGTTTCAGCTCCGAAACCGCCAGATTCCAACGAATTTTCAAAACGGAATTTTGAATAATCGAATCAAATTCGTCCTTCCATGGAACGTCCGCTGGAGCGTGCTGGATTTTCAGCCCGACACGGAAACAAAGCGGAATGGTTTTGCTTGTCTTGAGCTGGTGGAGATTGTTGACGAAAATTTCATGGAATGTTGGATTCAGCTCCATGTCCAGGACAAGTCCCATCCACGCGTTGGCTGATTCGTAAAATCCGGCTTTAATGAGAGCTTTGACAAATATTTCAAGTTTAAAAACAACCTGTTCGTACTGAAACGGCTGAGAGACGGAAAAGGCGCTTTCGTATCGGGAAATCGTATCACGGATAACTTGCCTTAAGTCATCACGTTCCTGGGTAGCCAGCGCGGTTCGGGCGGCAGGAGAGAGGGAGGCGTATTTGGCGGTCATGGCCTGCTGTCCTTCCAAAAGGATGGCTTGAGCTGATTCCGCGATCGCGATTGGATTTTCCGGGTGTTTTTCGTAAAAATGTTTGGCTGTCTCAATCAGATCTGTCTCACGATTGGGAAAAGATTTCAGAATCACGCAGCGGATTGCCAGAAGACACGCGCAATCCGGATCCGATTTAAGCAGACTGTCAATGAAGTTCAGACAGGCGGTATTTTGGTTCGCGTCCAAAAATTTATAGATTTTTCGGAAGTCGTCGACACGATTGCGGCAGCAAAACTTGATTTTTTTGCCGCTTCCGCCGGGACACAGGGAGTAAACATCAATCATGGTTTTCTCTCGTTTGCTTTCAATTTCAATTAATTTTTTTCAGGTAAATAAGGAATGAAAGTTCCTCATGAACTTTCATCAGTAAAAAACCGTAAAACGTTTAAATACCGCATGAATCAATTTTCATATTCGGGGAATGGACGTTTTGCGTATTATTTGTTTTCTTTTGCGGAAGAATGAGTCCGCGAAAGTTCTTCTTCGCGGATTTTTCCTTCCAGATGCTTTTTTAGGAGTTCTTTTTCCTCCTGAATAATTTCCATCGCGTTCTTTTGGGAAAGGAAAACGTAATTTCCGACAGCGTCAATCATGGCCCAGATTACCTGCCAAACGACCAGGCCAACTGCGGCCAAAACGCAATAAAAGGTTATTCGGTGTGTCTCCTGTTCGAGAAAAAAGGCTCCCGTGGTCAGGAGTCCTGATTCCACGAAAAAGCATCCTGCCAACAGAAGCCGCCCCCAGTAGGAAAAAGAGAATGATTTTTTTCCATTAATGGATCGCGCGGAATTTGAATCGGCAGCAGGCGCCTCTTTCACCATGGAATTTTCACGTTGGGAGGATTCCAATACTATTCGGTATTTTCGGACTGCCCACAGCATAATGAAACCCGCGATCGCGCAAAAAACAGCCGCAATGAGCAAATTTTCTTTCATGTTTTCAGTCCTTTTGAAAATTCGGAACGGATTGTGATCGCCGAAAAATCAGTAGTATTGGAAGTTTCATGTTTTTTCACCTCTTAATTTTATTAAAGGGGCGAAAGCCTCTCGGGGAAAACGAAAACAGCCGCATGAAATCAGGAATCTCCGGAAAGTATTATTTTTTAGGGCCTTGGTCGGATTCCATCTGATCAATATACGTGCGAAGACGCTCCAATTCATCTGTGACAGAATGAAGACGAAGCATATTTTCCACACGTTTGAGCAGTTCCACCTTATTCACCGGCTTGCTCAGGAAATCATCACAGCCGGCCTCAACAGCGCGTTCGATGTCCCCCAGTTCATTCAAAGCCGTGACCATGAGGATCATGGTTTGGGAGGTTTCCGGATTGGATTTTACCGTTTTGCAGACTTCAAATCCGTTCAGTTTCGGCATCATGATGTCAAGGAGAATCAAATCGGGATGAAAGGATCGGACTTTTTCCAGCGTTTCCGCTCCATCATATGCCATTTCGATTTCGCAGTCAATATCCATGAGAAACGTATCGAGCAGTTCCACATTCGTCTGATTGTCGTCAGCGATTAAAATGCGATTTTTGGCCATTTAAGTGAAATCCTTTCTGGTTTTGTTTTGGGATTGGATTCGGTGGTTCTCCCACAGAAGGCAATTTTTTCATACTTTTCTTTAATTATATCATATTCCGGCTGGAATTTCAAGAGAGTTAGCGTTCTTTTCCGGAGAAAAGCCCTCTTTTCATCAAGATATTTACCCATTTAAGAGATTTTTTGTCCCCATCGTTCAAATTTTGAGGCTTTCAGGTTAAATTCTTGCCTGAATTTTGAAAAAAACGTTCTTTTTCATATTGAGAAATGATGAATTTTAGCAAAATACTAATATCTGGAAGCCGAATATGCCGAAATTAAATGAAACATTGCCTGAGGTTTTCCGCGAAGGAGAGATGAATTTGGCGGAATTTTGGGCAGGATATGTCAGGATGACCATAAAAAGAACGATTCATGCTCAGCAGGACAGATCAAATATCTGCCCGAAAAAAGCTAAAAACTAAACCAAAGTGACTTTAATTCCGGAAATTCCTTGTTTTTTTAAACTTTTTCGGGTTTTTTGGCGTATAAAGGATTGACAAAACAGAGATTTACGTCAAAATAACGAGTATATTTCACTTTAGTGACGGTCAATGTTTTCAGGTTTAAGTTTTGATGTGGCAGTCCATAATCGCACCCGCGAAAATTAATCTGTATTTTGAGGTGATACGCCGAATGGAAACAGGTTTTCATGAAATCGAAAGCCTGGTATCCTTTATTTCATTGTCTGATAAAATTTCGGCCCGGCTTGCTCCCTCCCTTTCTCTGCAAATGAAAAGTTCCGATGAGAATGGGAATTTATCAGATTTTTCGGGCGCGGATATTCCGTCTGATGAATCCAATCTTGTGCTGCGAGCCGGCAGACTGCTTCAGAACCGAATTTTGGCCCGAATTAAGAATGAATTTGGTAAAGTAGAAATCCCGAATTTAAAGAGTCCGCCGCAAATAGAAGAAACTCTTCGCAAGGCGGAAAAATCCCTCCCGATCTTCCCTGGAGCCTCCATAATTCTTGAGAAGCGGATTCCAAGTGAGGCGGGTCTGGGCGGTGGGTCCAGTGATGCCGCTGCCGCGCTGATTTTATTGAATGATTTATGGAAAGCCGGATTTTCTCGTGATGAATTGATGGAAATGGGAGCAGAGTTGGGAAGTGATGTTCCGATGTTCCTGAAGTCGAGTCCGGTGATTTGCCGCGGCAGGGGAGAGATCTTGGATGAAATTCCGGCAGGCAGTGAATTGCCGCCCCTTTATCTTGTGCTGGTGAAGCCGAAAGAAGGGTGTTCAACGCCGGAAGTTTATCGGAACTGCGTACCGTCTGGAGTACGTGATGACCGTATTTTGAATCGGATGATTTGCGGATGGAGAGAGAATCGCCTTTCGGAATTGGCGGCTGGATTAAAAAATCGGCTGCTGGAACCGGCGATGACGGTCTCACCTGCCGTAAAGACTCTGATGGAGCAATTCAGGACGCTTCCTGATTCGTGTCTTGGTTTTTCCATGACAGGAAGCGGGTCGGCCTGTTTTGGAATTTGTCGTGATTTGGCGCATGCCCAAAGTGTTGCCAATTTTTTAAAATCATTAAAAACTGACTATTCGGAAACAATTTTTGTCACGGAGACGATTTCCGCTCCGTTGACGGTGTCTCGTTGACACCTGTTTTGAATTATTGAACAAGGAGGAACCTCCCGTGAAAATCACAGAAGTTCGCATCAAATTGATGGATGAGCCAGGAGAACGGCTCAAGGCATTTTGTTCGATCACCTTTGACGACTGTTTTGTCATCCGTGACCTGAAGATTATTGATGGTACCAGTGGATTTTTCGTGGCAATGCCCAGTCGAAAGCTGACATCTCATTGTCCTGTTTGTCGATATAAAAATCCAATTCGCGCTTCTTTCTGCAATCAGTGCGGAGCCAAGCTTCCGATTCAGATGCCGACTCGGGATGAAGACGGAAGAGCTAAACTTTACGCGGATATTGCCCACCCGATTAATTCCATGGCTCGAGAGATGATTCAGAGAGAAGTCATTGCCGCGTATGAAGAAGAAAAGATTCGCGCGCAGGCTCCGGGATACGTTTCCCGTTACGACGAATTTGATATGGAATTTGACGAAGAACAGAACATGAATGATTTCCGCGCGTCCGGCAATCGGATGCCGGCTCCTTATCCGCAGCCCCCAATGGGACAGAATCCCTATTATCCATATCCGGGACAGGTTCCTTATCCGAATCCTTACGCGGGTCAGGGACCGTACGCTCCGTATCCGGGGCAGGCTCCGTATCCGGGGCAGATGCCTTATCCGAATCCCTATGCTGTCCCGCGCGGACCGCAGCCGATGCCGCCGCAGCCAATGGCTCCCGCTCCGATGCCTCAGCCGCCGGTCCAGCAGGCCTCTGTTTCCCAGCCGGCCGCTGCCGTTCCGCAACAGCCAGTTCAGCCTGCTCCGCAGCCGGAGCAGGTTCAGGAAAATCAGGAAAACCAGTCGAACAATTTTGGAGCTGGTATTTTTGACTGATTTATCCTTTTTCAAATGGTCCGTGGCAGAGATACCCGTTTCAGGGATGAGATTTTGTTCTGAAAAGTGTCGGTGTGGAAATTTTCTAACCGATTTCAGGACGGCAGACTCTTTGAGGACAGATTAAAGGAAAAGTTTTCCTTGTTTGTCTGGTTGCGCGGGCCGGTACATTTTAATTTAAGGGCAGAATCTGCACAGAGAGGCAGATCCTGCTCTTTTTCTTTTAAATTTTTTATGAAATTTTAAAAATTTCCCGGGGTCACTCTGGATTTTCCTGAAAAGAAATAGTAAAATAAAAAGAAATATCGAGAAACGGATCTTAACCTAAAAAAGGAAACCAATCGTGAAAAGAATAATGATTCGAAATATCGTTTGCGCTTTTTTATTTTGCGGCCTGATTCTGTCTGTTGGCATGAGCGTTTGGGCCGCGGATTGGCCATGCTGGCGCGGGGCGAACAGGAATGGACTTTCTTCAGAAACGGGACTTTTGAGGAATTGGACAGAAGAATCCATGCCGGCACTGGTTTGGAAAAACACTACGGTTGGTCCGACGATGAACGGGATGGCCGTCATTGGGAATTTGGTCTATACGATTGGAAGTAAAGGCGGTTCGGAGTGTGTCTTCTGCATAGACAATCAGAGCGGGAAAACTCTTTGGTCGCGCCCAATTGGAAAACCGTTGGGGCAGAAGGGGAAGTTCCCGGTTTTGCGTTCTACGCCGACTTTCTATAAAGATTTGCTTTATGTCATGAGTTCCAGCGGCAATCTTGTCTGTTTGAACGCCGCGGATGGATGGCTTTTCTGGACGATGAATCTGGTCATGAATCTTGGCGGGATTCTGCCTCAGGGAGGATACTGCGAATCGCCCTATGTGGATGGAAAATGGGTTATTGTCACTCCTGGCGGTCCCAACACGACGATGGTCGCGCTTGACAGAACTTCGAGAATGATTAAGTGGACGGCGAAAACCGGTATGCCTGCCGCCTATTCATCCATTATGAAAGCCTCTTTCGGACGTGAGCATCAGTACGTTAATTTTACCGGCGAGGGCGTTTTGGGAGTGAAAGTCAAAGGCGGAGACGTTCGCTGGCGATATGAGGCTCCGGCTCATCAAAGCGGATTTAACGCCTGTCCGCCGATTTGGTTTGGACAGACGATTTTGGCCTCCAGCGCGGTGGGAACCGGCTGCGTTTGGATTCAGAAAGACGGAACCGCGTACAAAACTTCAGAAGTTTGGTTTAATGAAGACATTAAAGTGCCAACAGGCGAAATGATTAAGGTCAACGACAATGTTTTTGCCTGCACGGATGAAGACGGACTGGTCTGTTTTAACTATCGCACGGGTGAAAAGATCTGGACGGATCAGACTCTCTTTGCCGAGGCTTTTGAAGAAGACGTTGATGACGTAAAATCCGGTTCAAAGTCCAAAAAATCCAAAAAGTCCAAAGTTTCCGCTTTAGAAAAGATTCCGGCAACCGTGAGCATCAACAGTCCGCTTTTGGCGCAGCTGAGTCGAGCGGAAGGGAATTCGGAGGATAACGCCGGCGAGACGATTCAGATTACTCCGGCTCCCAAGGCCCGTAAGAAGTCGAAGAAGGCGGTGCCGCCTCCGGCTCCGGTCTGCATGGGAACATTTGCTTACGCGGAGGGGCTTCTTTACCTGCGAACTTCAATGGGAGAGCTGGTGCTTTTGGAGGCTTCGCCGGAAGGTTTTAAACCTCGTGGAAGAATCGCTCTTCCGCAGATGAAGAAGGGGTTGGCCGTTACGCCGGTTATCGCGAATGGTTACCTCTATCTGCGTGAAGGCGGGACGATTTTCTGTTTCGACCTTCGCGACCAGTCCAGAAAAGACGGCTCGGACGGCAGTGGTTCCGGCGGCGTGAACGGTGGTGGAAATGAGCAGAAAGTATTGCCTGGAATGCCGGATAATTCGGGTACTAAAAGGCGAACGGCGCCAAAACTTGGTTAAAATCTTTTCAAAGGGCAGGCTTTCGGGGCTGTCCCTGCTCTTTTCTTCGAGATAAAAAATAAAGGAAAACAGAGGAAAAATATGCGTCAATCAACCTTTTCATTGATTTTTATTGTTTTCGGGACTGTCCTGACGACGATCTTCTGTCTGGAATGGCTTAATCGAGAAACTCCGTTCATGGCGGAGGCTTTGGCGCAGACGCGGATCGTGGATCTGGAGTACCATAAGGGGCTGACTGAAGAGGAAAAACGTAATATCCTGCTTTACGAAAACGCGAGTAAAAGTGTCGTGAATATCGATACGCAGAGCCGCGTGAATACCTTTTTTATGGAACGGGTCGCGCAGGGAATGGGAAGCGGCTCCGTTCTGGATAAGCAGGGGCACATTCTGACAAATTTTCATGTTATCGCTCAGGCGACGGATGTTCAGGTTACTCTCTTCAACGGAAATTCATATGGCGCGAAGTTGATTGGAGCTGATCCGAATAATGACATGGCGGTACTGAAAATCAACGCGCCGGAGGAAGAGCTTTTTCCGATTACGTTGGGAAATTCCGAGCGGTTGAGAGTGGGACAGAAGGTTTACGCGATTGGCTGCCCGTTTGGTTTGGAGCAAACTCTTTCGACGGGAATTATTTCCAGCCTGAACCGTTCATTGCCAAGTCAAAATAAGGCGAGGACGATCAAGCAGATTATTCAGATTGACGCTGCCATTAATCCTGGAAACTCAGGAGGTCCGTTGCTGGATTCCTACGGAGAAGTCATTGGTATGAATACGGCCATCGCGACCCATTCGGGAGATAGTGCGGGCGTTGGTTTCGCGATTCCGGTCAACACGATCTCTCGTCTTCTTCCGCAGCTGATTCAGTATGGAAAGGTCTCACGTCCGAATCTTGGTATTGAACAGGTAATGAAAACGGACGGCGGGTTGCTCATTACCCGGGTTCAGGAAGGCGGTCCCGCGGAAAGGGCTGGGCTGAACAGTCCGAGAGTCATCACAAAAGAAAAAAGACAAGGGCCTTTTCGGTATGAGTATCGGACAATGGACAAAACTTCCGCGCAAATTATCATTGGCATTAATGAACATGAAGTAGAGACCGCGGATGATCTTTTGAGTGTCGTGGAATCGTTTAAGCCGGGGGATACCGTCAATTTGGTGATTCTTCAGGATGGGAAGAAATATCGGGTTCCAGTTATTCTGGGAAAAGATGAATGAAAGTTCAGGCAATAAGCGGGATTTTCACAAAGAAAAAAATAGAGAGACGATGCGAAAGCATCGTCTTTTGGGTTTGAAAGAGAATTTTTTTCTAAAATTTTAAAAAAGACGAAACTTTCCGAGCAGTTTGAGAATATATTAAACAAACGGCCCTGATTTCCATTTATTGTTTAGGAGTGCCATGAACCTTTCCCCCTCAGATCCGATTATCGTTCAGTCAGTTCTGGCGGGAGATACCGGAATGTTTGAAGAACTGGTTCGGCGGCATCAGACGATGGTGCTTCGTTTTTTTCAGCTTCGGCATTCTCGGGAGGATGCCATGGACTTAACCCAGGAAACTTTTCTGCGCGCGTGGAAATCGTTGGCGACTTACTCGAGTCAGTGGAAGTTTTCTACTTGGCTTTTAGCTGTTGCGCACCAGCAGAATGCCATGTTTTTTCGGAAGAGAGCGCGGTCTGTTGAGTCTCAAAGAGTTGATGGAGAATTTGAATTCTCGAATTTTCTTTCAAACCGCGATCCGGATCCTTCGCAGAGCCTTTCACGAGAAGAGGAGGCGGAAAATCTGTGGATACTGATTCGCGAAAAACTTTCTCCGGACCAGGCGGAAGTCTTGTGGCTTTTTTACGTAGAGGAAAGTTCCATCAGTGAGATCGCGCAGGTGATGACGCGGACGGTCGCGAGTGTCAAAACCCTTTTGTTTCGGGCAAGACTGGCTCTTCAGAAAGTATTGAAAGCGGGAGAACCATGAATGAGAAAGAACTGAAATTTCGGCTTCAGCGTGACTCCGCGAAGTTGGGTGAATTCTCGGAGGAGCTGTTGGAACGCATAATGAGCGAGGTACGGCAGCAGCCGGGGGGGGAGCCGACAATTGAGTACGAACATGGGAATGAAGCCGTTCGAAAGTGGGGGCAATGGATTATTACGCGTGCCGCGCTTATGGCGGGATCCATTGTTCTGGGAATTGCGATCTGGTCTTTCTTGAATTCTTCTCCTGGATTACCTCATGAAACGCGGTTAGTTCAGTTTTCTTCCGACTTGCCGCCCATATCCGAAGTACCGAATGAGGGATACTTTTCGAGGGGAATTGAAGAAATCTCGCCAGTAATTCCGTCTCGTCCGGCTGGGGTTGCTCAACGTCTGGTTCAAGCTCTGCCGGGAAATATTGGAGTCGTTCACGAGCTGATTCCAGAAGAACCGTTTAGGGATTTAACGATTTCGGAAAAGGATCCTACTCTTTATTCTGAACTTCCGGTAGAAGAAGAGGAAAGTATTCTGTTGACTGAGACGTTTACTACCATGTGGGAGGACGTGACGAGTATTGTCGGAGGTTCGTTTATCTGGCTGTTTGAAGAGTAAAAAGCGGCGGGAACCTTTTGGGGGACTCTTTCGCGAAATATTTTTTATTTTATCATAATTAAGGAGAATTTCAGAATGAAAATCAGATTTCACCTTTCGCTTCTGACCGCGGTTTTGGAAATAGCGGTACTTGCCAATGGACTTTTGGCGCAGAATTCGCAGCCGTTTCTTTCTGTTACGGTTAAAAATACGGAAACGATTGCCAAAAATCTTCCGGAGATTGCTCAGGCGTCCAAAGACCTTCAGGGATCATTGGGGGCGGCCATGCTTCAGTCTTACGTGGATCAGGACATCATAAAAGATGCAATTGACCTGAAACGTCCTGTTGGTCTTTTCGTTTTCAGTATTGGGAAAAAGGAACCCGTTGGAGCATTGGCGGTTCCCGTTAAGGATCTGGATAAAACCTTCAAACTCCTCCCGGCCCCCATGAAGGCTGAGCGGGTGAGCGACCGTAACTGGAAGATCGTGAAAGACGCGAAAGCGCTGGCTTGGGTTTACTGTCTGCGTGACTGGTGTTTCCTTACGCAGTTTGAAGTAAAGCCTTCCGCGGAGGTTGACGCTGTGGCGGAAGATGTCTTGAAGAAGCTGAATGAAGAAGCGGTTCAGATGGATTTGGGAGTTTCGCTTTACGTGAATGCCATTCCGGAAAAAGACCGTAAAGAAGCTCTTGGAAAATTCATTAGCTGTGCCAAAAAGGAGATTGAGAAGGGTAAACGCTGTTCCGGCGTTGCTCTCACCGATTTCTTTAATTCGGAACTCGACAAACTGGCTGCTTCGGCGGAACGCAATGCCTATGAATCGCCAATCTCCAAAATTTCTTCCGGATATGTTTGGAATTCTGAGGAACGTTTACTTTCATGCGTCACGAGTTTCACCGGTGACGAAGCGAAACATCAGATTCAGGACTTGAGTAAGGCGGTGCGGAATACGGAAACCGCTTTCGCGAATTTTGGTACGGAAGGTTCGCTGGCTTCTTTCCAGTTCAACGCGCAGATTGAGAAACTTTCGGATCCAATTTTTGAAAAACTTATTGGAATGCGCTGGGAGCATGCCAAGAAAAAAATTGCCAAACATCACGATTCGAAAACGGCTGAAGAAATCGTGAAATTCATTGAAGGCAACGGCGAACTTTTCAAAAAGACCAGACTTAATCCTGACGTGGAAACCGCTGGTGCCCTGTTTGCCGGTGAAAAAGAACTGACGGTGGTTTTCGCCCGAAATGTTCCGGATGGATACGCTCTTGAGACTGAATTCCGTAAAGTCGTGAATTGGGTTGAAGAGAAAAAAGCTGAAAAGATCGCGAAACGCACTGAAAACGCGAAGCGTACGGAAGACGGGGAGTTCCACATTTTCCAGATCACTTTCATCCCGAAAAAGCCTCTTCCTGAAAAACTTGCTCCGATTTTTGACGGAAAAGTTCCCGCCTGCGTCATCTTCGCTCCGAACGCGGTTTATTCCGCGATGGGAACCAATGCGGTTGAAAAGGCTTTGGAATGTGCCAAAAACGCGAAGAAAGAGGAAACTTCGGTTTGGACTTCCCGTATTTCTGCCCAGGGATTCATCCAGGCTGCCTGCCAGTACGGACATGTCGCGGAAGGCCTTGAGGAAAAACTGAAGAAGGTTGGCGAAGCTGAGATCTCAACGAAAGTCGAGGGACAAAGTAATGGCGTCCGCATCGTGACGGAAATCCCCGCGAAAGTTCTGGAAATGCTTGTTTTGGCTCGTGACGCTAAAAAATAAAATTCAGGTATTTTCTTTAGAAACTATTTTTTCTGAAAAAGTTTTCTGAAATTCAGGAAGTTCCTTTTCATGGGGCGGTTTTGACCGCCCTTTTCTTTTCTAAAAATCCCCAATATTTGATTTCAGAGTATTAAGATAATTTTGATTTTGGTCTGCGTTACCTGAAATCTCACCATATTTTCGAATGGCGGAATCCGGATTCCTTAAGATTTGAAGCTCTCGCGGTTTTCATACGGACAGCGCTCGTGAGAAAGTCCTTAAACTTTTTTCATCGGGAGGTATTTTGACGGTATGTCTAAAATAAAATCCGAAAAATATCTTCTGAAAGAGTTCCCAGCCCTTGACAGAGTGAATTTCAAAGATTAAAATAAGAAATAGAAATTTTTTGATGGAAATTTCCTGAACGTTTCTGATTTTTTGTTTTTTACGGTTTGGGAACCGCTTGAAACCTGAAAAGAACGTAATTGAGGAGATTTCTTTCGTTTCGTGTTCTATTTTGAATTCAGCCAAGGAGTTTTTATGGCCAACTCAGGTAAATTGACCCGCCGTCATTTTCTCGCCTCCGCCGCGGCTGCGGCTGCCGTCCCCTGCTTTATTCCGGGAAATGTTCTGGGACTGGAAGGCAAACTTTCCCCCAACGAAAGACTTCAGACCGTTCTGATCGGTTACGGAAACCGCGGTCACGAACTGATGGGCGGCGCTCTCGGTTCCAGCCAGTTCCGCGTCATCGGTGCGTGCGACTGCTTCGCTTTCCAGAAGGAATCCGCGGCAAATCGTATTAATCAGCATTACAGAACGAACGACTGCAAGAAGTTCGACCGATACGAAGACGTTCTGGAATGGAAAGACGTGGACGTCATCATCAACTCGACGCCGGACCACTGGCACACGAAGATCGCGATCGAAGC
>JAFQUP010000043.1 GCA_017408405.1 Thermoguttaceae bacterium | reverse complement strand
GTCGGTGAATTTACCGCCGGAATATTCGTACCACCAGCGGAATTCGTAATGGCAGCGCGTCTGACCGAAGCGGTTGTCGCGGTTGTTGCGGCTCAGGAAGTCGCCCTGACCGAGGAAGTCGGTGTACGGAGCCTGACCGAGATAGGTGTTCCAGTCGAAGTTCGCCGGGGGATCCATCTTCGGAATGTCGCCGGACGTGGGGCTGCCGCCGATGTCGCACGTGATCTTTTTGATCTCGCCGAGCAGACCCGCACGGACCATAAGGGCCGCTTTTGCGAACCGATTGTACTGGCTGCGCTGCTGGGTACCGACCTGGAAGGTCTTGCCGTAGCGATCGCACGCTTTACGGATGAGCTTGTTTTCTTCGAGCGTGAGGGTGAGCGGTTTTTGGCAGAAAACGTGTTTTCCGGCCTGAAGTGCTTCGATCGCGATCTTCACGTGCCAGTGGTCCGGCGTCACGACGGTCACGACGTCAATGTCGTCGCGTTCCAGAACACGGCGGTAGTCCTTGAAGGCGTCCGGCTTGATGACGTTTCCGTTCGCGTCACGTTTTCCAAGACCGGAATTCAGCGTTCGGGCCAGACCGTAATCCTCATCAAGGTCGCAGATGGCGACAATGTCGCACAGACCGTTGAATCCGTGAGCGTCGCCGCGTCCCATACTTCCGACACCGATGCACCCCATGCGCAGACGGTCACTCGGAGCCTGTGCCCAGACGGGTTTCATTTCGTTAGAAAGCGGAATAGCAGTCGCGGCCGCAGTCAGAACGGCAGCGTCTTTCAGAAAGTTTCGACGATGAAGCATCGTGTTCTCCTTTTTTTATGAAATTAAGTTGAGGTAGGAAATTTCAGCAGTCCATTAAGCTGAAACCAAATTATTCTAGCACACGCACATTATTTCGTCAAGGGGGGAGAAAGTGAAAGATGAAAAAAAGGCCTCTCCTTGAAAAAATCCCAGAAAAAGTCCGCGAAAAAACGATTCCCGCGGACTTCAGATTCAAATTCGGTCATTTACGGAACGCGCGCGTTACCTGGTAAACTTTCGGAATCCTCCCAAAGCGAGCAGTCCAAAGAGCATGAGCGCCCAGGCTGCCGGTTCAGGGACTTCGGCGGTCATGAAGCCGTTAAGCGTGACGTTTGAGAGGTCGTATCCGGAAAAATCAAAGGCGAAAAGGTCACCGGCGAATTCCGGGGCAAAGGTAAGCTGGAAGGTGGACTGATCCAAAGCCTCCGCCTCGGTAAAGAAATCTTCCTCAAGCCAGGCCGCGAATTCATCCGCCGCGGTCATGGAAGCGAATTCACTGGTGGAAAGGTTCACCGTGAATGGATTCGAGGAGTCGGGAAGGAGAATCCAGCCTTCCGAGACGGGCGTCGTCAGCTCCAGGGCGGAGTTCAGCTCGTAATCGTCGGCTCCGGCGAGTTCTTTCGCGGGATTCAGGACTACGTTCTTTCCGTCATTGGCCATCGTGAAGAGGTCGGAATGGAGATTCACCTTCGCGCTGCCGACGGTCGGGAGGGAAATGATGTTCGTGTTCAGGATGGAGGCATCGAGCACGGTCAGGGGCATGGCGAGCTGGACATTGAAATCGCCGGTAAACGTATTCTGCTGCGTGGCGGTGAATGTGCCGAAAGTGGTTCCGTCCGTGCCGCCGACGAAGAGATTCACGCTTGGGGTGAAGATTTCGCCGTTGAGCGTCGCGGGATCTCCCTCAATCTTGCCCGCGGTGAAGGCCCCGCCGTAAATGTTAAGCGCGCCGTTTCCGTGCTTTTTCTGGTAGGCGTGGTATCCGATGCAGATCGTTCCGGGAAGGTCTTCCCCGGCACGGCCAATGACGTTGAAGTCACCGCCGTAAAGGTTGATCGAACTGACTTCCGTTCCGCCCTGCGTATTGGTTCCGAGCCAGACATGCGCGGCGTTAATCGTTCCGGCGTACTGATTCAGGTGATTGTTGCGTCCTCCTCCGCCGTCATGGGAGCTGATGTGAACGTCGGCCAATGAGAGAGTCCCCGGCATACTGTAGTCCAGGCGGTTATTCGCGCTCTGCATCGTGATCTGTCCAGTATCGGCGCTTCCGTCGAGATTCTTGAAGGTAAATGAACCATTCGGCCCAAGACTGACTGTCATGTTGCTCCGCATCCAGAAACCGTTGAATCGATTATTGCGGATGGAGGTGATGTCGCCGTTGAAGTCGAGCGTGATGTTTGAATTATCGAAACCGTAGGCCGTGAGGGTATTTCCTGCGGGAACGACGTAGATTCCGCGCTGTCCCGTCGTGTGGAGACCGTATCCGTTCTGGAAAAACTGGCTCGCCATGTTCGCCGGCCAGTTGGCACTGTTCGAGATGAGGTCGTCATTTCCATTGCCGGTCCAGACGAACGTCGGATCCTGCGCGAAAGCCGGACACGCCAGTCCCGCGGTCAAAACCAGTCCCATCAAATTTCTCAAAAATGAACGCATGAGTACCTCCGAGGATTAACAGTAGAAAAACTTCATGGGATATTTTACTCCGATTTCACGCTGAGTCAAGTTTTTTAGGGGGGATTTTTTCGTTTTTTTCGAAAATTCTCAAAAATTTCTCGTGAATTTTGAAATCTTTGGTAATTTTCGGGAATTAGTCAAAATATTCCGAAAAACTCCCCCTCCTATCTTGCCCGAACCGCGTTATCCGGCGTTTGGAACGGGCAGGGCGGTTTTCAGTTCTCGGAGAATCAGTTCGCGGAGCATTCCCGGCCGTTCGTCTTCCGTGAGCCGGCAGATCATCTCGTGCTGATTTCGGCTCCTTCGTTCCTGGATTTTGTCCACGACCCAGAGAGCCGCTTCCACGCCGAAAGTCACGATTCCCACGACGCAATCGAGCGCTTTGGTGATCGGATTGGGCACCAGCTCAATGAAAAGTCTGACAGTACCGACCGCCATTTGAACGGAACCGAGAAGGAGCTTGAGCTGGGCCAGATCGCGATCGAGATTTCCGGCGTAATACTCCGAACGCGTTGAGTAAATGACCTGCCCTCCGCGAATGACGTCAAAAACGGCAAACGGTTTGGCCAAGCCATCCAGAACCGCCAGCGATTTTACGAACAGAACTTTCCCGCCGCGCAGTGAGGAGCCGCTTGGGAAATCCGGAAACAAACTGGATTTCGGGAGTCTCTTTGAATCAAAGTTCCTGAGCCATTGAGCGGTTAGCTGCTTTTGAGTCCAGCGTGAGGTCTTTCGGCTGGTAGGGGCCTGGATCCCCTCGACACTGTCCGTGAGCCTGCCTTCCGCGATGGCGGTTCGCAAAATTTCCGCTTTTTGGGGTGAGTACTCGCCAGAATCGAGCTTCTTCTGGAGCTTTCGCAGCGTGTCGGGCGGGGTGAGGATCTTT